>CANHRW010000141.1 GCA_947462865.1 Bacteroidota bacterium
CCAATTTGTAACGCCATTTCATTGTTTCGTGATTGAATGGCTCTATTATAAAATCGCCACATAGAATTGCTGTCTTTTTTTTCATCTAACACATTAAATGCTTTGTAATTTGAGTTGATGCTATACCATGGAGTTCCAGCACTAAAACCTGCATTGGTTCCAGCGCTCCATTGCATAGGCCTGCGTATACTTTCATCAGGTTTTGTACCACTCATGCCAATTTCTTCTCCATAATATATATATGGTATTCCGGGTAAACTCAAATACAGTGCTGCCGCTGCTTTGTTTTTTAATTGGTTGAAGCCAAAACTTTCTATAACTCGGTTTTGGTCGTGGTTGGTTAAGAACAAACCATACTGTAGAAATGGATAGTTTTCATACGCAAATTTAACGGCACTCTTAAGTGAACTGGGGTTGCCAGAATTCACACTTGCAATGAGTGCATTGGCAATGTTAAACTCAAAACAGTAATCTAGTTTTTGGTTGTATAATTTGATGGTGCTGGCATCTGACCAAACTTCCCCAACATTCATCATACTGGCTTTTTTGCTTTTGCAATGGTCGTTGAAGTTTTTCCAAAATGAAATCGTTTGAGGTAAGTTTTGTAAGTTGGAACCATCTTCGTATAAATACATGGCAGCATCGAGTCTAAAACCATCTATGTTCATTGAATCTAGCCAGAAATCAGCAGCACTCTCTATGCTATCCACTAAAGGAGCATATTGGTAGTTCAAATCAGGCATGCCACTCCAAAACAAGCCATAATAATAGTTATTGTTTTTAGCGTGCCAAACCTCTTGCCCCCATGGGCCGGTGTAAGTTGGTTTGCTTTGGCTCCAACGGTAAAAGTTTTTGTACAATGGGTCGTTTATAGCAGATTTTTGAAACCAAGGGTGTTGGTCTGAACTATGGTTCATTACAAAGTCTACCACTATTTTTATACCTCTTTGATGAGCCGCTTTAACAAAGTTTTTAAAATCAGTTGAACTGCCATATTGGTTTTGTAATGCTTTGTAATTGCTTACGTCATACCCATGGTAACTAGGCGATTGCATAATGGGCATTAACCAAAGACCTTTGATTCCTAAATCTTGTTTGGTAGTTGAATCGCCATCGTTTAAATAGTCGAGTTTTTGAATGAGGCCTTTGAAATCGCCTATTCCATCGCTATTACTGTCGAAAAAACTCCTTACAAATACCTCATAAAATACAGTTTCATTCCACCATTTGGTTTGCTGAGCAGAAAGTGATGGTATTGAACAAATACAAACGAGTAAAATGAAAGAAAGTTTTTTCATGCCATAAAGATATAAAAAAGGAGTGCACGTAAGTACACTCCTTTTTTCTTATAGTGAGCGTTGTCTAAATTACCATTTAACGCTGATGTTTGAACTGCTGTTGCCAATTGTAATGGTAGGCAAGTTACTTAAGTTGGCATTCAATGCTTTGCCAATTGGATCAAACTGTGGAATATCGTTCATGAGTTTGAATTTTTCTTTGCTACATTTTACCGTTGCATTATTTGCTTTAACTTGTTTCAGATCAGTAAAACCATGGAAGTATATTTTAATGTTTTTGAATTTGCTTTCCATGTTTCCTTTGGCTTTTTCGAAAACGAGTTCATTCGCTTTTGACATATATTGTATTTGTCTCTGGTGAAATGCTCCGTTTTGATAGTCATAGCCATCTCCAGCATCTTCATAGTAGGTGAAATGATTGTTTTCTGTTCCTTTGTACAAATGAATATATAAAGTATCTGAAGGTTTTTCATCGGCATGTTGAACCAAACTTTGCATTGGTATAATGCTACTTCCTTTTACATAAGTAGGGAGTTTTTCCAAAGGAGTTTCTACATATATTTCATTGCCACCAGCAAGTTTCTCTTCATTGTACAAGTCGTACCAATCGCTTCCTTTAGGCAAATAAACTTTTGTAATTTGTGTACTTCCAACTACTGGAGCAACCATAATACCGTTTCCAAATAAATACTGATTTTGGTATTTCCAATCGTAAATGAGCGGGTCGTGGGTATAGTTAATGGCAAGTGATCTTGCTACTGGCATTCCTGTTTGACTGGCTTCATAAAATGCTGAGTACAAATAAGGCATGAGTTTGTAACGCAATGAGATGTAGTTTCTAGATATTTCCTCTACTTTTTCACCATAGCTCCATGGTTCACTGTCTTTGGCATCAATCATTTTGTGGTTTCTGTAAAAAGGACAAAATGCACCAATTGAAATCCATCTTGCAAAAGTGGCAGGGCTACATTCTCCGGCAAATCCACCTACATCATAACCAGCATTGGCCATACCACTCAGGCCTAAACTATTTACCAATCTTACACCTGTTAAAATACTTTCGTCATTTGATAGGTTGTCGCCAGTCCAGATGGCACTGTATCTTTGGGTTCCAGCATAAGCAGCCCTTGTTAAAATTAATGGTCTTTTGTTGTTCAAAAGTTTTTTGGTTCCTTCATAGGTGGCTCTGGCCATTTGCATGCCATAGATATTGTGCCATTTTCTGTGATTGGCTTTTTGACCTTCGTAATAGGCTTGTACCAAATCAGGATATTTTTGCCCCCATGAAGCGGGTTCGTTCATGTCGTTCCAAAAACCATCAATGCCATCATTTACATAGCCTTTGAATGAATTTCCCCACCAAAGCCTGGTTTTTTCGTTTGTGAAATCAGGAAAATGACAACGGCCTGGCCAAACAGAGGCAATAAAATCAGTTCCGTCAGGATATTTCATAAATAGGTTTTGTTGAACACCTTGTTCGTAACTTTGGTAAGATTTTTCTACTTTAATTCCTGGGTCTACAATCACCACATTTTTGAATCCCATTTGACCCAATTGGTTTAACATGCGTTTTGGGTCAGGAAACCTTTCGTTGTTCCAAGTGAAAATTTTGTATTGATCCATGTAATGAATGTCAAAATACAGTACATCAGCAGGAATTTTTTTGTCTCTGAAAGTTTTGGCCAAAGTTAATACCTCCGATTCAGGGTAGTAACTGTACCTACATTGTTGGAAACCTATACTCCATAAGCTGGGCATCTCAATTCTGCCAGTTAAATCTGTATAGGATTGAATAATTCCTGCTACAGTAGAGTTACCTATGAGGTAATAATTCATATCGCCCTCTTCAGCGGTAAATGAACTGAATCGTTCGTTTGAAGCCCCAAAATTAAAATGCGATTTAGACGTATTGTCCATGAAAATGCCATACGTTCTTTGGTGGTGAATACCAATAAAAAAGGGGATTGTTGCATACAAAGGATCACCATTAGAGGGGTATCCAAAATAATCGGTATTCCAATTGGTATAACCCTCGCCTCGGCGGTCTAAATTGCCAGTTTTTTCCCCTAAGCCAATAAAGCGTTCGCCTTCTTGTAGTTTTTTATAGGTAGTTACATCTTCGCCAATCCAAGCAGTTCCAAATGCAGGTTCGTCTTCGTTTAGCAATTCATTTTTATGGTTGAACAACTGAAACCTAACCGGATTTTTACTAATGATTAATTTGCACGAATCTGTAGTTATTTCAGTTCTTGTTGCCTGCTCATTCATTTTAAATGCATTGCCATTAGCATTTGTGATAACAGCATAACTGAAATCATCGAATTGCTGGTTCTTGGTAATGCTGATTCTAAATGTACTCGGTGAATAAACCAATACCCTTGCCATTCCATTATTGGTTTGAATGAGGATCCCATTGTTAATTTTGGTCAAAGCGGTTTGGTCTCCCAATCCTTTAAACAAAATTTGAGCTTGTGTACTCAATTGCAAGCTCAAGGCTAAAATAAATAAACAAATACGTTTGAACATGTGATAGAATTTTACAACAATAATATTGAAAATTGCTGATTTTTAATTCAGGATTGTACGCGATTAAAAAAGAAAGTCCGGGCAAGCTAGCTTGCCCGGACTTTCTCTTAACAAATGAACCAAATAATTAGTCGATCATCAATTTGATGGTACCAGTTTGGTTGTTGTTGTTAACAACTTGAATGAAATAAGTGCCAGAAGTTAAATTCTCTCTGTCAATTCTAATTGCATTGAACTCATAGTTGTTATATGTTCTAACTGTTCTACCAGTAATGTCTAAAATTGTTACATTGTGTTTAGTAGCATTGTCATTGAACTCAACTACAGTATAGGTGCTAGTTGGGTTAGGGTAGATGCGCATGCTGTTGTTTAAGCTAGCATTTTCTCTGATTGAAGTAGCTTCAATTGGTTTGCAAGAACCAAAAATGAAACCTAAAGTTTGTGCATCACCAGTGGTACGAACCAATTCACGTTGGAAACCACCTACACCATTTGGTTTGGTACAAGCACGGTCTGTAGTATCATTGAATTTCTCTTGATTTTTAGTTGCACTAGCCTCATCTGTAAAACTGCCATTGATGAAATAGTAGTATACAGTTCCGTTACAAACTTCAGTAACGGTTTTAGAGAAAATGCCAGGTTGACCATCAACTGGACTCATTGCAATAGCATTTTTCCATCCACCAAGGTAATCCAATACCAAGTAAACTGAATCTCCAGGTATTTCATTGCTTAAGTCAGCTTTGAAAGTAATGGTTTGAGAAGCTGGACGTGGGTTACATGCAGTGAAAGTATTGAAGCAATTAGCATCTAAAACAGTATCACTAGTAATTTTTAATTCACGGTTTCCAGAACCAGTAGCAATTTGCTCCCAGTTTCTGATGCCATTTTTGTAGTAACGGTATTTGTAAGCTACAGTTGAACCAGAATCAATGCTCATTTGAGTGCCAGTATATTTACTGTTGCTCACCAATGTCATTTTGTTGCCATCACCCCAAGAGCCAT
This sequence comes from Bacteroidota bacterium, assembly GCA_947462865.1. Classification (GTDB taxonomy): domain Bacteria; phylum Bacteroidota; class Bacteroidia; order UKL13-3; family UKL13-3; genus CAISCU01. The sequence goes on from CANHRW010000141.1 coordinate 4,830, forward strand.
CTAACAAACCACCTGCCACGTCTACTGAGTCAACGCCACAAATGCTTTCCACATCTACATTGAAAGTGATGTTGTATTTAGGCACTACTACACATACTCCACATTTGCTGTAACAAACTTCGAAAGAGATCGCTTCAGTTAATACATCAACACCTCTGTTTCCATCGTTGTCAACTTTACATTCATTTGGAACTGATTCTGATTTGTCCCAAGAGTTACCGTTGATGAATTTGAATTTAGCCAAACCTGAATTGGTATCAGCATAAACCAATGCCAAGTATTTACCACCAGCATATTTACCGCTTCCTGTATAGTTTACCATTTTGGTTCCAGCTGGGTTCCATCCTTGGAAAGAGCCTGCCACATGTACACCATTGGCATCAACACTGCTAGTTAAAGACATATCCACATTAAGGCGAATAGCAACTTTTCCAGCTTCTGCACTGCCACCAAATAAAATAGCAGGTAATGTAATGGTATCTGTACCTTCTGGGATATAAACCCAACGATTTCCATTACCTCCGCCTACTTGGCATACTGAAGGTACTTTTTCTTCTCCTGGACCCCAGTTGTTATCGTTTACAAATTTGAATTCATAAACCATATCGCCTTTCATATCTAACATGATAGAATAAATGTCACCAGAACCTCCGTTTGTTAATGTGTAGGCTGCAGGATCCCAGTTTTTTAA
>CANHRW010000142.1 GCA_947462865.1 Bacteroidota bacterium
AAACCTATTTGAATTTAGCTTTGTACAGGGTGTTTTTATTATGAATAATTTTGTTTCAATTACCAAAACAGCTTATTCGCAATGGGAAGACATCTCTCCTATTGTCAGAGAGTTTTTGAAATCATATGTAGCAGCCGGTGAAAAAATTGTTCATGATACCAGTTTGACCCAACAAATAGATTCTGATGACCCTATTGTTCAAAAAATCATTGAGATTTTAGATACTTATATCAAACCAGCAGTAGAAATTGATGGGGGCTTGATCTCTTTCAAATCATTTGAAGAAGGTAAAGTAACTGTTGAGTTAAAGGGTTCTTGCAGTGGTTGCCCATCCTCAACTATTACATTAAAAAGAGGGATAGAAGGCATGTTAACCAAAATGGTTCCTGAAGTAAAGGAAGTAGTAGCAGAATCTGTTTAACTTATTTCTGTTTACATTGATCTGAGTGTAGCCCATACCAATTCTGGCTCAAAACCCCTACCAATGAGGTAAATTGAAACTTTGTTGTTTCGCTCCCAATCTGACTTGGCTTTGATTTCTTTCTTTTTTTTACTGGCAATTTGAGCCAATACCTTGAGGTAATCATCCTCATCAATTTCTTTCATACCTAGTTGCATACAATAGGCTGAAATCTCTCTTTTTTTGAGCTCGTTTTTAATTTTCATTCTTCCCCAGTGTTGGGTTCTGAATTTACCGCCGGCATAGGCTTTTGCAAATCGTTCTTCGTTTAAAAAATTCTGTTCGATGAGGTGTAAAATAACTTCAGCAGCCCAATCGCCAAAAACCAACCATTCTTTTAGCTTTGCCTCCACTTCCTGGTGACAACGCTCTTGGTAGGCGCAAAAATGTTCTGCTTTGAATTTGGCTTCTGCAAGTGTTAATTTTTTTTGCGTTCTTTCTGGCTTCATCTCCTATCTTTATCGCTACTAAAATAACCAAAACTCTTTGCCGCACAAATTCGCACTTCCGCTTTTATACATTGCCAATGCCATTTCAGGATTTGCCCAAGGCATTACCATGATTGCCATTCCATGGTATTTTACGGCTCAAAATGAAATGGGTTATTTTAATACGGCCTATGGATTTGCCACCTTATTGGTTTTATTTTTTGGTTTGTATGCAGGCACTTTAGTTGACAAATATTCTAGAAAATACATATTTATTGCTGTCAACTTCATTTGCTTTTGTGCAATTGGAGGCATTGCTGCATATGGATTCTCCCATTCCCTTCCACCCATATTGATCGTTACGGTTTTTGTGTTGACGATGCTCAATTACAATATTCATTACCCCACACTTTACGCTTTAGGCCATGAAATAAGTAGTCCAGAAAACTATGGCAGAATAAACGCACAAATAGAAGTAGTTGGGCAAAGTACATCAATCTTATCAGGTGCATTTGCCGGCATATTGATTGAAGGAATCAGCCAAGGAAAGCAAAAACTTTTTGGGTTTCATTTAGACATGCCGTTTGCCATTCAAAAATGGGAATTGACTTCTATTTTAATGGCCGACGCATTTACTTATTTGATTGCAGGTGGTATTATTTTACTGATTCCTTACCAAAGAAAACACAGATCTATAGCTGTTCAAGATGCGTTAATGCAACAATTAAAGGCTGGATTTACTTACTTAAAAGCACATCCAAATGAGCTCAAATTTGGACTCTTTTCTTACAGTGTTTTTGCGGCATTGATAGTTAGCATTCATGCCCTATTGCCTGTATACATTAACACCCGATTGCATGAAGATGGGAGTGTATTTGCGGCATCAGAATTTTTATATGCCATTGGGGCATTGTTTGCAGGTTTGTTTATTCGTCTTTTTTTCCCATCTAAACGTACCGAGTTTGGGGTTGTGTTTTTAACAGGTATAGCCGCAATTTTGTACCTGAGCTTGTACTTTAATTTGCAGGTAATTTGGTTTTTTATTTTTAGTATTTCTATGGGTATTTGCAATGCCGGAACCCGTATACTCAGATTAACTTATTTGTTCAACCATGTGCCTAATGAATACATGGGCCGGGTTAATAGTATCTTTAATATGGGGAATGTACTAACTAGGTCAATTTTTATCTTCTGCTTTTCGTTGCCATTTTTTACATTTGACCAACATATTGTTTACGCATTTTTAACCTTGGCTATCTTTTTGGGCATTTCAGCTTTGGTTTTAATTCAACAAAACAAACAAATTGAAGCATGAATTATACGCTGAATGAAATCGCTGGAATTTGTGGAGGCAAGTTAGTTCATCCTGCCCATAGCCAGCAATCCATAGAACAACTGGTCATTGATACCCGAAAAATAATTTCGGAGCAAAGGGCCTTATTTATTGCTCTAAAAGGAAAAAGAAACAGTGGCATTTTTGCTGTTCAAGAAGCCTATGAATCTGGCATTAGAAATTTCTTGATCAACCAAAGTGAAGCGCATTTCTTAGACCTGAGTCTATTTCCTGAAGCCGGCTTTTTAATGTGTGACAATACCCTCATTGCATTACAAGAATTGGCTACGCATCACCGACAACAATTCAATTACCCGGTAATTGGCATCACTGGAAGCAATGGAAAAACAATTGTCAAAGAATGGCTATTTCATATACTGCATCAACAATTAAAAATTGTAAGAAGCCCCAAAAGTTACAACTCACAAATTGGGGTGCCTTTATCGGTTTTATTAATGCAAGCAAATGCTCAATTGGGTATTTTCGAAGCTGGCATTTCTGAGCCAAATGAAATGGAAGCGCTTGCCAATATGATTGCACCTGAAATTGGTATTTTTAGTTATTTGGGAGAAGCGCACCAAGCTGGTTTTGAAAACAAGGCACAAAAAGTTGCTGAGAAATTTAAACTTTTCAAATCCTGTAAATACATTGTTGCTGGCATAGACCAAGAAGGCATAGTTGCTGAAATTGAAAGTATAGAACATAAGCCAATTGTGATTACATGGAGTAAACAAAACAAAGCTGCTAACTTTCAATTTGAGATTCATAAAAACAAACAAAGCTCGCGTATTTTAGCACACAAACAGCAATTAGAAATTGAGATTCCATTTACGGATGAAGCTTCAATTTGGAATGCCTGTACTTGTTTAGCTACCGTATTGGGCTTGCATGCAGTTTACAATTGGAATTTCAAACAAATTTTAGCGCGTTTTATAGATTTGCCTGCTTTAGATATGAGGCTACAACTGATAGAAGGCAGTGGGCAAAATATGCTCATTAATGACAGTTACAGTGCAGATTTAGACTCTTTAAAAATTGCTTTAGATTTCCTTCACCAACACCAAGGTGGATTAAACAGTATTTGTATCATTTCTGACTTTGTAGACAGTGGAAAATCAATAGCCAAACTGAACCAAGAAATTGCCGAATTAATGGTTCAAAAACAAATTGGGACCCTTATTGGAGTTGGACCTTCAATAGCTGAGCATAAAGCATTTTTCCCTCCCAATGCGCTCTTTTTTGAGCAAACAGAACAGCTTTTGGAATACTTAAAACACACCCATTTTTACCATTCAATCATTTTGGTGAAAGGGGCAAGAAGCTTTGAATTCGAAAAAATTTGCAGGCAATTGGCCAAACAAATACACCAAACAGCATTTGAAATTAATTTAAATGCTTTGGTAAACAACCTCAATACTTACAGAAATTTATTAAAGCCTGGAGTGCAAACAATGGGCATGGTTAAAGCTTTTAGTTATGGCACCGGGAGCATAGAAATAGCGCGCACATTGGCCCATCATCAGATAGATTATTTAACAGTTGCATATACAGATGAAGGTGTCATTTTAAGGAATGCTGGCATTAAAACACCTATGATGGTTATGAATGCTGAACCTTCAAGTTTTGACACCCTATTCAGCCACAATTTAGAACCAGAAATTTACCAATTTGAATTGCTCAATCAACTCATTCAACATGCAAATGGAGCAGCATGTGGCATTCACTTAGAACTAGATACTGGCATGAAAAGATTGGGGTTTGATGCCAATCAGATAACCGATCTGATTCAAATTTTAAAATCCAATCCTTCTATTCGGGTACAATCTGTATTTACGCATTTGGCGGCAAGTGATGAAGCCATTCATGATGATTTTACCCTAAAACAAATTGCACTGTTTGAAGATTTGTCTCACAAAATTTGCGAGGCATTGCCTTATCAAATTAAGAGACATTGTGTAAATAGCAGTGGCATTACCCGCTTTCCTCAAGCACATTTTGATATGGTTAGATTGGGAATTGGTTTGTATGGCATAGACCCCTCTGAAAAAGTGCAAAAAGAATTGCAAGTTATTGGAAGCCTTAGAACCATTGTATCTCAAATTAGAACTTTAGAGGCCGGAGAAAGTGTTGGCTACGGCCGAATGGGCAAGGTGAACCAAACAACTAAAATTGCTATTGTAGCAATTGGCTATGCAGATGGTTTAAGCCGTTTATTGAGCAATGGCAATGGTTCAATGTTATTACATGGCAAACTGGCTAAAATTATTGGCAATGTATGTATGGACATGACCATGTTAGATGTTACAGATATCCCTTGTCAGGTAGGAGACGAAGTCATTGTATTTGGACAAGAACCGAGTATACAAGAAATGGCAAAACAAACCCAAACCATTCCTTACGAAATTTTAACTGGCATTTCTCAGCGTGTTAAACGCGTCTACTTTTCTGAATAAACAAATCAAAACGGTAATTGGCATATGGTTGCCAAGCTTGTTGATCGAGTGCCAAAGCTTCTAAACCAGCTTTTTTACACAAGGCTATCAATTGTTTTTTATGCCAAAATTTACCCATGTCATTTTTCCCTAATAAACGCTGATATTGGTTCTTCAACTTTGCAAAAAAACCTTTGTAATAAACGCTCTTTTTGGCAGCATCTGGTATGTCTCCAATGAGTATTCTACCATCTGTCTTGAGGTGTTTAGAGAGATTTCTGAGCACCGCCAATGCCTGCTTATTGCTTTCAAAATATTGAAATGAAAAATACAGCAAAATACAATCGAACTGTTGATTAAAATCAAACTTAGCAGCATCTGTGCAATGCCAATTAATTTGACTGCCATGTTTGTTTTGCGCTTGTTCTATGAGTATCGGAGAAAAATCAACTGCAGTGATTTGCCCCCCAAATTTTTGGAGAAGTATGGTTAATTCGCCATTTCCACAACACACATCTAACAATTGATCTTGACCTTGTAAATGCAGTTGACTGGCTATTAACTCCGCAATTTTATGCAATGTCAAATCAGACATTGCTTTGCCCTGAACCGTTCTTCCAACACTGTCCATTGGGTGTACTTGAGCGGCTTTATTGTTCCAAAATTCTTGCCAATTCATTATTCGTGGTGGTAAGGCTCTCCTTTGATTATGGTGTTTGCCCTATACAATTGCTCAGCAAAAATTAACTTAACCAATTGATGCGAAAAAGTAAATGCCGAT
>CANHRW010000143.1 GCA_947462865.1 Bacteroidota bacterium
ATTGCTGTTTTGAAATCCATTAAAAAGATTCAAATTGGCATTGATACCTGCCGAATTGGTTTGAAACGATTGGTCTTTTTGTGCTGAGTTGGTTTCAGGATTAATGGCAAAACCTGTCTGCCAACTGTTCGAGAAACTGCCATTAACTGATGGAAGAACAGCTGCTTTTGATTGCAAATAATTCTCTCTCAGCAGTTTATTTTCAATTTGTTTTTGCTGAATGTTGATATTGGCTTCGGTTGCCTGCTTGATACACGCTTGTAAGGTCCATACTTTTTGCTGTTGTCCTTCAGCAATATGAGACAACAAACACGCGAAGACCCAAAATCCAATTCTTTTTTTTAATATTTGAAGTGCCATCTGTTTGGTTGGATGAAATCAAGGCAAAAATAATGTTTAAATATTCATTCCCTCAATTTATCAAATATATTGCTCCAGCATATACCTGGTGGGCAAAAACCAAGGATAAATCCTTGTATTTTACATTTGATGATGGTCCTCACCCTGAAATTACACCTTGGGTTTTAAATGAATTAGCCAAATTCAATGCCAAAGCCAGTTTTTTTTGTGTAGGCGAAAATGTTATTAAGCATCGTGAAACCTATCAAATGCTTCTTGAAAACGGACATGCTGTTGGCAATCACTCCTACAACCATTTAAATGGTTGGGAAACGGAAAATGAGAGGTATTTCGAGAACATTGAAAAAGCAGCAACCCTCATCAAAAGTAAGTATTTCAGACCACCTTATGGAAAAATAAAGCCCAGTCAAGCCAAATGTTTAAAGAATAAATATGAGTTAATTATGTGGAGTCATTTGAGCAGAGACTACGATCCATCGTTAAACATACAAGAAAGTTTAAAGGAGCTGAAAAAGGCTGGTCCGGGAGCCATTTTTGTATTTCATGACAGTGAAAAATCACTGAATAATTTAAAACAACTATTACCGGAACTGCTCCAGTTTTATCATAATAAAGGGTATGTGTTTCGTTCTCTCGACCAAAGAAAATGATGTACTTTGAACTGATTGCATTGGTTATGATTTGGGCTTATTGCGCCATTCAACTGTTGTTATTGTACCAGCATTTTTGGCATACAGACACGCCCCATTCAATCGAAAATCAATTGCCAGCTGTCAGCATTTTAATTCCAGCACGTAACGAAGCCCATCAGATAAACAATTGTTTGGAAGCAATCTATCGGTTGAATTACCCTTTACATCTATTATACATTTTGGTGGGTGATGATGGCTCAACAGACCATACAGCTGCTTTGGCAATGGAATGGAAAAAGCTTTTCCCCAATTTTGATTGTATACAAATTAACCAGATACATGGGAAGGCTCGGGCTAAAGCAAATGTGATTGAACATTTGATGCAGGTTGCTCAAACAGAAATTGTATTTGTAACAGATGCAGACATTCAAGTAAACAAAAACTGGATCAAAACTTTGTTGCCAGAATTTCAAACAGCTGATATGGTAAGTGGTATTACCATTGTAAAAGGAAATACCTTGTTTGAAAGCATGCAAGGTTTTGAATGGCTCTTGGGTTTTTCAAATTTGGTAAGTTTTGAAAAATTAGGTTTACCAAGTACAGCGGTTGGCAACAATATGGCTTTTTCCAAAACAGCCTATAATGCTGTTGGAGGCTATGCCAATATTGACTTTTCTGTAACAGAAGACTTGGCACTTACACAGGCATTTCGTAAAAATGGTTTTGTCATTAAAACAGTAACTAACCAAAGCTCTTTGAATTTTTCGACGGGTCAGTCACAGTTTTTTGCATTGTTACACCAAAGAAAAAGATGGCTCATTGGAGCCAAGCAGCTGCCAGTTATTTGGAAAACAATATTCATGTTACAAGCATTCTTTTTGCCTGCATTGATTTTTGTTGCATTACTTCATTTAAAATTGGCTTTATGGGTTTGGTTTGTTAAATCGGTTCTACAAGGCATTCAAATTTTATTATTTAGCAAGCATATAGCGTTTCAAAATAAGTGGTACTTGTTACCTTTGTTTATAGTTTACCAAGAATTGGTGTTATTGGCTACAGCTTTATTTTATATATTGCCTATACCTATGAATTGGAAACAAAGAACCTATACCAAAACAAACGAACCCATTTATTAATATGCATTTTATAGACACACATTGTCATTTATACGCTGACGAGTTCAATGAAGACCGCAAAATTGCCGTTGAAAAAGCAGTACAGAATGGGATTCAACATTTATTTTTGCCAAATATAGATACCGCGTCTATTCAGCCAATGTTAGATTTGGTTTGGGAATATCCAATGCATTGTTTTCCGATGATGGGTTTGCATCCTTGTTCTGTAGATGTTCATGTAGATGCACAGTTGTTTCAAATTCAAAAATGGCTTAAAAAGAGAAAGTTTTATGCAGTTGGCGAAATAGGTTTAGATTATTATTGGAGTACAGCATTCAAAGACCAACAAATCATGGCATTCAAAAAACAATTGATGTGGGCCATTCAGCTAGATTTACCTGTAGTCATTCATTCGAGAAACAGTAACGAAGATGTGATAGCCATTTTACAGGAGTTGAAGCATTCTAAATTGCGTGGAATTTTTCATTGTTTTGGGGGTACTCTTGAACAAGCACAGCAATTAATTGAACTCAATTTTTACATAGGTATTGGAGGTGTAGTTACCTATAAAAATAGTGGTTTAGATAAAGTAGTAGCAGCTATACCCACCTCAAAAATAGTACTTGAAACGGATGCCCCTTATTTAGCGCCTGTTCCATTCAGAGGCAAAAGAAACGAACCATTTTACTTGATTGAAATCGCAAAAAAAGTTGCAGAGATTAAAGGAATAGGTTTGAACCAACTTGCAAATACAACCACAGCCAATGCCAAATTGGTTTTTGGAATTGATTAGCACAAAATTCTGTTTCACTTTTTCATACAAATGCGTAATATTGGCTTAAAATACCATCGCATTGAAAAAAAATATACTCAGTCTTTTTCTTGTTTTAACCATTTTGTGTAGTCAAACGATTGCACAATCGGTTATAATCGGCGGAATTGTAAAAGATGCAAAAAATTCAGAGCCCATCATTGGGGCTGTGTTGACTGTTAAAAATACCAAAATAGGTGCAAGTACTGATTTTGAAGGGCATTTTCAGCTCAAATACTACGGCAGTTTTCCTGTTGTATTGGTAGTGAGTTATATGGGTTATCAAACCGATGAAGTCATTTTGAGCAAAGCTAGTACTGATTTGGTGGTTAAAATCAAACAAGATGCCAAGCAACTCAAAGAGGTGAATGTGCGAGATTCTCGCATTACCGAAAAACAAAAGCAGGCCCCGCTCACCATTGAAACCATGGATGCATTGGCCATTAAACAAACACCAGCAGCTAATTTCTATGAAGGCTTGGCTCACCTTAAAGGTGTAGACATGACCAGTGCCAGTATTGGATTTAAAATCATCAATACAAGGGGATTTAATAGCACCTCACCAGTTAGGTCATTGCAACTCATTGATGGGGTAGATAACCAAAGTCCAGGATTGAATTTTTCTTTAGGTAATTTTTTAGGTGCCAGCGAATTGGATGTACAGAAGGTTGATTTAGTGGTAGGAGCTAGTAGTGCATACTATGGGCCAAATGCTTTTAATGGTGTCATAAACATGCAAAGTAAAAGCCCCTTTTTATTTCCAGGCTTGAGCGTTCAAACCAGATTTGGTGAACGTGAACTGATTGAAACCGCTGTTAGGTATGCAGAAATTTTAAAACCCAATAAATTGGCATTTAAGCTCAATGTGTTTAGCATGTCTGCTTTAGATTGGCAGGCCAGAAATTATGATGCCACCACACAATCTCCTGTTGGGGTAGCTAATCCAGGAGGTTACGATGCAGTAAATGTATATGGTGATGAATATTCTAATTCAAGGTTTCGACAAACAGGTTTGCCTTATTTGGGATATGGCTATGCCCTAAGAAAAGGCTATAAGGAAGAAGATTTGGTAGATTACAATACTAAAAATTTAAAATTGAATGCAGCTGTTCATATCCGCTTTAAAAATGAGAGGGAACTCATTCTTGCCTCTAATATGGGTAATGGTAACACCATCTATCAAGGAGATAACCGTTTTAGTTTAAAAGACATTTATTTTTTTCAAAATAAAATAGAGTTCAGAAAAGAGAATCACTATTTTGTAAGGGCTTATGCTACACACGAAGATGCAGGCAATAGTTTTGATGCTTATTCAACCGCTCTGCTTTTGCAAAATGCAGCTAAATCTGAGAACAATTGGGCGGCCGATTATGCAGAAAACTGGAACCGTTTTATTTACAACCGCATTCAAACCATTCGTCCAAAAATAGGTACGCAACCTGCTGGTGTTCGTTACGAAGACTATGCCAACCAATACATGCAGGAAAAATTTGCAGATTCCTTGAATTATTATCATTGGCTAAACAATCAAATAACAGATACCTCTTATTCCAGTACCAGAGGAGGTAATGACAGGTTAATTCCTGGCACAGCTGCATTCAATGAGGCATACCAATCTATTATCTCTAGAACTAACCGCGAAGGTGGATCCCGCTTTTTTGACAGATCAGCATTGTATCATGTAATGGGTGAATACCAAAGCATTATTGCAGGAAATGTTGTAAAAGTTGGGGCTAATTTTAGGTTATATGCACCTTATTCTAGAGGTACTATTTTTTTAGATACGCTTCCTAATCAGCGCATTTACAACCACGAATTTGGCGCTTATTTAGGCGTTGAAAGAAAAGATTTGGACGACCATTTAAAAACAAGTTTTACTTTTAGAGCAGATAAAAACCAAAATTTCAATTTCCTGTTTTCTCCTGCAGCAACTATGGTTTATACCAATCAAGCACATGTACTTAGAATTTCAGTTTCTTCGGCCATTCGTAACCCAACACTTACCGACCAATACATCAATTTAAATGTGGGTAGGGCTGTTTTATTGGGAAATATAAATGGGTTTGACAGCTTGGTTACCATTCCTTCCATGTTAGATGCATTTAACAACGGTCGCGATAAATTGAGCTATTTTAATGTAGACCCTATACAACCAGAGCAAGTAAAGACTTTAGAATTGGGTTACAGAACTAATTTTACCGATAAATTTTATGTAGACATGAGCTGGTATTTTAGTTGGTATACCAATTTTATAGGCTATAAAATTGGGGCTGCTTTAGATTGGCCTGTGGGTACTCTCTTTCCTAACGGATTGCAAGTGTATAGGGTTGCTACCAATTCTAAAGATGCTGTAACCACACAAGGATTTACAATTGGACTAAATTATTATCTAAAGAAATACCTGGGCTTTGTTGGCAATTATTCTTGGAATAAATTAGACAGAATGGGGTCTACAGATCCATTGATTCCTG
>CANHRW010000144.1 GCA_947462865.1 Bacteroidota bacterium
AGGCTGGAAGGGCTTGGTTTTTAGGAAAACGTTTGCGGTTTTCTTCATCAAAACTCCATTTGCCTCCCATTGGTTGGTTACCTTCCATTAACAAGTTAAAAAACTTGCGTTGAGCCATGTAAAAATTGGCTTGTAAGAAACTTTTTTTATTGGTGAAATAGGCCTCTAATTGTTTTGAAGTTAAGAGAAATTGAGGGTTTTCAAACCAAATCAATTGAATATTGAATTGACTGGCTGCTTGCGTTATTCTGGTTTTCAACCAATCGTCATCAGGTTCATAAAAAGCCAATTGGGTAAAATTTTGCTCTGCCCAATATGCGATTAAATCAGTGATTGAGATAGATTTACTTTCTGAAGCAATGTATTGAACTTGAACTGGCTTCTGTTGCAAATAGGCCTGATAATATTGCATGGAGGCCCTGTGCAAGACCAATTTTTGTTTGTGAAAATGCAATTGGGTAAAAAACAACTCCTCTTCAACTAAGGCAACTGAATTTATATTTTCGGGCAGTTCTTCAAACAACTGATTGGGAAATACAACTAATAGCTTTTCTGGGGATGTATGGCTCACTAACTTTTAACAGCCAATCAATCATTTAGTTTTTTTGGCATACTCAAACAAGTATTGTGTTTATTTATGAAAAATTGTTTTAACGCTTATTTGAATGGTTCACTTTAATTAAAAATTATTTAATTGATTAGAATAGTTCTAAATTTACCTTTGTAAGGTAATGAAACATAAAATACTGTTTGTTTTAGCATTGAGTGTATTGGTCAGCTATTTCATAGCTTGTGAAAAATTAATGCCAAAAAATCCGGCAGCCGACCAAGTGATGGATATTCCATTGAATGGGTTAACACCTGCTCAATACCAATTGTTTATTGAAGGAGATCATGAATTTGAACAAACCTACACCTCCGAAACAGGATTGGGGCCTATTTTTGTATCAACATCTTGTATCAGTTGCCATTCCGGAGACAACAAAGGTCACCCATTTTCAGCCTTGACACGATTTGGTCAGGCTGACACTAACGGCAACCAGTTTTTGGATATGGGGGCACCGCAATTACAAAACAGGGCACTTCCTGGTTATACCCCAGAATTGATACCCAATGGTGCAACTTTTTCAAAGTTCATTGCTCCAATAACTGCTGGTGTAGGCTTCTTAGAATTGGTGAGTGACGCCGATATTTTAGCATTGGCTGATCCAAATGATGCCAATTCTGATGGAATTTCAGGTGTACCCAATTGGAATACCCTTCCAAACTGGGTTAAGCCTGCTTCTCATGCTATCTCAAAGAATGGCAAGTACATCTGTAGATTTGGAAGAAAAGCCAGTACTTATAATTTACACCAACAAACTGTATCAGCGTTTAACAATGATATGGGAGTAACTTCATTTTTTTTACCCAATAATCCAACAAACCATTTAGCAGGAACAAACCCAATTCCAGATGGAGACCCAGAGGTTGATAATAAAACAATTAATGCTACCATAATTTATTTACAAGCTTTACAAGCGCCTATTCAACGCAATCAACAAGATGAACAAGTAAAAAAAGGCAAAGATTTATTTGTAAGTATTGGTTGTGAATCTTGTCATAAACAAACATTAAAAACAGGACCTTCAGCAATTGCACCTTTAAATCAAGTGGAATTTCACCCTTACACTGATTTATTGTTGCACGACATGGGACCCGAACTCAATGACAATTATACAGAAGGGTCTGCATTGGTCTCTGAATGGAGAACAACACCACTTTGGGGGTTAGGATTAGCTGCAAATGCACAAGGCCAAAAAGTTTATTTATTGCACGATGGCAGAGCAAGAAGTATAGAAGAAGCTATTGAATATCACGGAGGTGAAGGCAGCAATAGCAGAAGCAAATTTCAACAATTAAGCCAACTAGAAAAACTAGCCATTATTCAATTTTTAAATTCCTTGTAAAATGGAACGTGCAACCTTTATTAAAAACTGTGGCAAATTGTGCTTAGGAAGTTTGATTGCAGCTTCTTTATTAGAGTCTTGTGCAGGTAATTACTACGCAGCAACATCTGTTTCAAACAACCTCATTCAACTCAAAAAAACTGAGTTCATTCAATTAAAAAATGGGGTTGAAACTTACCGGAAATTTGTTTTGATAAAAGCTGATCATTTGCAATTTCCAATTTGTGTGTATCAAATTAACCAAACTGAATACACAGCATTGTACATGGAGTGTACACATAAAAGTTGTGAGTTAACTCCCCATGGCGATTATTTAATTTGCCCTTGTCATGGAAGCGAATTTAGCAATGCAGGTAAAGTACAAAACCCACCAGCAGAAGCCGATCTACACAATTTTAAAATCAAAACAGACCATGAGAACATCTACATTTATCTTGCATAAAAGCCTCTATATTTTTGTTTTGCTATTTCCTTGTTGGGTCTATGCACAAGCTAACACGACATTGTTAAATGATACTGCTAAGATGAAACTCAACATGGATGCAGTATACAATCGACCTTTCTTAACTGCTTCAAAATTACCTGTTGCCATAGGGGGTTATTTAGAAGCCAATTCTCAGTATGGTTTAGGAAATAATTACTTAGAGGGCTTGCATTTTCAAATGCGAAGAATGACCATTTTTTTATCAAGCTCTGTAGCCAAAAAAATTAAATTCTTTTCTGAATTAGAATTTGAAGAAGGCACAAGAAAAATAAATTTAGAATTCTGTGCGCTTGATTTTGAGATGCATCCTTTGCTTAATTTACGAGGAGGAATCTTGCTTAATCCAATTGGTGCATTCAATCAAAACCATGATGGACCTCGTTGGGATTTTATAGACAGACCACTCGTTGCAACAGGCATTATTCCAACAACATTGAGTAATGTAGGTATGGGGTTTAATGGCAAATATTTTAGCAGAAACTGGATTTTGGGTTATGAAATGTATTTAACCAATGGCTTTGACCATAAAATTATAGACAATGAAGAAGGCAGAACTTCATTGAATGCTGGAAAACAAGACTTAAACAAATTTACAAGGAGTAGCAATGGCATGCCCTTGTTTTCTGGAAAAATTGCTATTCGAAACAGAAATATAGGCGAACTAGGTATAAGTTACATGGGTGGAGTTTATAACAATTGGCGAAACAATAGAATTGTCATAGACAAACAAAGACAATTGCATGTATTTGCAATAGATTTTGCAAGTTCACTATTCAAAAACAAATTAAATATTCAAGGTGAAATGGCTCAGATTTGGGTAGATGTTCCAGATAATTTTTCAGAACAATATGGCAATAAACAAATGGGTGTTTATATGGATGTTATTTATACCCTGTTACAACAACAAATTTTAGGTTGGGATAAAGCTAAATTGAACCTTGGTTTAAGGGCCGAATACATAGATTATAATATAGGTAAATTCAAAGAAAACAATACTAAAATTGGAGACGATTTATTGGCATTTGTTCCTTGCATTGCTTTCAGACCCAATGGTACAAGCGTTGTTAGACTCAATTATAGAATTGAACAAGCCCATGATTTATTAAACAATCCGCCTACCCCTGCAAGGTCTATTCAATTTGGCTTTAGTAGCTATTTTTAGTTACCGCCCTCAAAAAGCAATACGTCATCTAACCTATATAAAGTATTTGAACCCGTTTGTGTAAAACGGATATACAAACAAGAGCATTTGCCAATACTACCAGTAGAACTTACACTGTGCCAGCTTGCAGAACCTGTTCCTGTAGGTAAAAGTGTCAAAGAAACAGGGTTGTAATTGATGCCATTGCAACTGGTTTCCAATAAAAAATCAGCGCCATTTGCCGCCAAAGTTGATTTGTACAAACCAAATTGCAAGGTTGGATTATTCATATTTAAGGTGTTCATTCCTGAAATAACAAAATTCTTACCTGGTGTATTTGTAAAAAACACATTTGCATTTCCTGAGGCATTCATGTAACCCGAGGAAGGGCTTGTATTTCTAATATCGGCAGTACCTGAAAAACTCAACTGTGAACTGTTGAACTTTTGATTGGAAATGGCAGTTGTGCTTGTTACCTTGCCCATACTCTCGTAAAAAACAGATTTGTTGCTACCACAATTACACAGGTTCATCATAGAGGTGTTGGGTATGCTGCCATCCGTTTTGTAATTGATTTGAGCCCCCGAATTGGTAAACGGAAAAATGCTGTAATAGTAAGCAGTATTGGTTTTTAAATTCAACAAGGTTTTGCTTTGGTAGCCAGGTAAAACCACCACCGAACTTGAATCGTTTGCTGCTGGAATACCATCAACAGGAAGCAAATTAGCCTGATTGGCTTGTTGTGTAATTTTTATCAAATAGCCATCGGGTAAAACACCTGTTAAAGGATCGGTCCATTCTAAATGAAAATTATTTAAATTGAGTGCTCTGCCTGAAAAACTGCTAGGGTAAGCACTTGGTTCTGACTTCACAAGCGTGTTGGTAATGGTATATTTGTACCAATTTGAAGTGGTACTGGCTGCATCATTGTCTATGGCTGTTACTTTCACATAAATACTTGAACTCACCTGAGCCGGAATGGGGTTGATGCTTTTGAAGGTATTGCCACTCACCCATTGCATCACAATATTGTTGTTGAGCTGAAGACTGTCTGTGCCCCATTGTACAAAGGCATTTGTTACCGTGCCATCATCTGTAATGGTAGCAGAAATTGAAACAGTATCCATTTGGGTTGGACTGGAATTTGAAAAAGTAATGCCAGAAATAGTTGGAGGAACTGCGCATACACTCCCACCCCAAACCATGCATACATATTCAGGATGGTCAACAAAGGGGTTGCGGTTGCGTTGAGGCGTTTGGTAATAAATGGCATTGTTTCGGTTAATCTCTTTTTGACTTACGGGATCGTTTTTATGCCAAGTGAGCAACATGTTCAAAAACCAGGGTTTAAAATCGTATGTTAGCGTATCAATGACGTTTTTGGCCTCAGTTGTTGGGTAATTTTTAGCCCAAGTTCCTATATCATCCATGTAGCGGGTTGCCATGTATAAATAGGCCCTGGCAAAATCTCCTTTGTATTCGTTAATGGGTTCAAAAACTATACCCGTATAACCAGAAACCGAACAAGGACCCACCTTACTACCATTGCTTGAAACCCATGTTGGGCTTGAACTCTGCCCCAAAGGGTAATTACTTTTTTTGTTATTTACAAATTGGTCGGCAGGAAACAAATGGTGCAAGTCGGAGTATTGCGGGTTGGCAGCGTTATCAAAGCCGCCCCACCAAGAATTGGGCATGCAATGTTCACGGGCATAACAGTCGCCTTCAGCAGCAGCAGTGCCACATTGGTTGGTGTATATTTTAAAATAGTAATTGGGCGTACTTCCAGGTTTGTCA
>CANHRW010000145.1 GCA_947462865.1 Bacteroidota bacterium
ATCAGTATCCTAAGATAAATTACTTGAATCGAGCTCTTAACTTAATTTGAGTCAGTCTGCGTTTGGTATCTAAAGAAAAATCTCCATCTAGTATCCATTGGTAATATCCGCGGTCTGTTTCCAATACATCTTCTACCAATTTGTTGCGGTGTTTGCCAAAATTAAATACCTCTTTACCCTCTTTGTTATAAACCATTCTTCCAGCCAAATCTACATTTTTGGTTTGACCAGAAAACTGGTGTAAAAATTCCATGTCGTTTTGGAGCTCTTGGTAATGGTTAATTTGTGCTTTTAAGACTTCAAGCGTTGCTTTGGTATCGTCTTCGGCATGGTGTGCATTTTCAATTGTCTTGTTGCAATAAAATTTATAGGCTGCAGAAAGATTTCTAGGCTCCATGGTATGGTAAATTCTTTGTGCATCTATGAACCTTCTATTTTCAACATCAAAGTCTATGCCCGCCCTTAAAAACTCTTCAACCAATAACGGGAAATCAAATTTATTGGAATTGAATCCTGCAAAATCACAGCCTTTCATAAATTCTGCCAATTCTTTTGCAACCTGAGTAAAAGTTGGGGCATCTGCCACATCTGCATCGCTGATTCCATGTATTGCAGTTGAATCAGGAGGAATTGGAATACCCGGATTGATTTTCATCACCTTCAATTCCTCCTCGCCATTGACATGAACTTTTATACAAGCTATTTCTACTATTCTGTCAGTAGAAATACTGATTCCGGTTGTTTCTAAATCAAAAACAACCAAGGGTCTTTTTAAGTTTAATTGCATTTAAATTTGTGTTAAGGTTAGTAGCCTTCTGAGTCAAAACCGCCTTCACTGCTCTGGCCTTCTTCACCTTCTCCATTGTCGAACAAGCCAAATTCATCGGCCTCATCATCTGAAATTTCATCTGGAATTTCATCCGAACGGTTCAGGTAATTTTTGGTGATTTCATCGAACTCATTTTCATCAACAGCACCAAATTTTTGAACTTTATCGTATTGCTTTGGAGCCAAACCAACCGACTTTACCAAAGCAGGATAAGTTAACTTCGGATTTTCAGTTGTGCTGATACCCATTAATTCTATCATCATGGCCCAACATTCAATAAAATCATAGACATACATGATTTTTTGGTGTGGATCGTTGACATATTGACTCAGTTTAGATTTGGCCATTACCGGAACAGGTTTGTCCGGATTTTCAGTCATGTCTTCAAGTGTAATTTCTTGTCCTTTTTTCCAAGAGTCATTGCTCATGTAAAAAGAGGCCAATTGCTTGTTGTCAAATTTAATTGAATCTAAAATTGCCAAATGGAAATCAAGAAAGGTTTGGTTTGATTTGATTTCAATTACTCGGTAAATATCTTCGTATTCTTCGAAATATACTTTGAATTTATAAACTGCCATACTTTTAATTTGGGATGCTAATTTCAGTTTTTTTTTGCTTTCCACAAACCTTTTCCTGTTTGTGATTTGTATTTTTTTTAAACCGGTACTAATTCATCAACTGGTTAATTGTTAAAACAGGCTCCATACCTTTAGCTTGCGCGGTAGCTAACATAAATTCCAATGCTGCCAATCGTTCGTTTTTAACCTGCCCTTCTAAAATGGCCTCACGGAGTGCTTCTTTAATTTCTCCTACTTGCTTAGATGGCCCTATGCCAAAACAACGCATAATGTCTTCTCCAGTTACTGGGGGTTGCCAGTTTCTAAGCGCATCGCGTTCTTCAACCTCATTCACCAATTCTCTTACTTTATCGAGGTTATTGCGGTATTTCTTGAGTTTTTCCTCGCTTTTGGTAGTCATGTCGGCCTTACACAAGGTAAACAAATCGTCGAGGGCATCACCAGCATCTACAATTAAGCGGCGAATGGCTGCATCTGTTACACCCTCTTCTGCCAATACTTTTGGACGGTGGTGCATGGCTACTAATAGCTCTACATATTTCATTTTTTCATTCAAAGGCAATTTCAAACGCCTAAAAATTCTTGAAACCATTCTGCTGCCTTTGTCTTCGTGCCCATGAAAAGTCCATCCATCACCGGGTATATATTTCTTACAAACTGGCTTTCCAATATCATGCAATAAAATGGCCCATCTTAACCACAAATTATTGGTGGTTGCTGCACCTTGATCCAGTACTTGTAAGGTATGAATGAAATTGTCTTTGTGTCCTTTGCCATGCACATATTCAATTCCACTCATGGCCATTAACTCAGGAAATACGAGTGCTAACAAGCCTGTATCGTGTAACAATTGCAAGCCAATGGATGGCTGTTTTGCCAAAATAATTTTGTTGAGTTCCTCAGTTATTCGTTCAAAAGAAACGATTTGAATTCGAGATTTATAGGCCTTGATTGCTGCAATTGTTTCATCGTGTATTCGAAAATTCAGTTGAGCCGCAAATCTAACCGCTCGCATCATTCTCAATGGATCATCGTCAAAAGTAATTCCAGGTTCTAATGGTGTTCTTAGCAACTCTTGTTGCAGGTGTTCCATGCCATTAAATGGATCGAGTAATTGGCCAAAATTGTGCTTGTTTAAACCAATTGCCAATGCATTGACTGTAAAATCTCTTCTAGATAAATCTTCTTCCAGAGAACCAGGGCTTACAATTGGTTTGCGGCTATTTCTATTGTAACTCTCTTTTCTGGCACCTACAAATTCAATTTCAAACGAGTCGGTTTTAACCATGGCTGTGCCAAAATTTTTGAATACCGCAAAATCATGCACTTCATGAAATTGATTGGCAAATGTTTTGGCAAATTCTATTCCATCACCCAATACAACCACATCTATGTCTTTAGAATTTCGCTTTAAGAAGATATCTCTTACATAACCGCCAACCAAATAGGCTTCCGTTCCGGTAAGTTGGGTTGTTGCAGCGAGCTGCTGAAAAAGTATACCTTCCAATTGCATGATCACGGGGCAAAAATAAGCTTTGTGCAGCAAATATGTATGGCAAAACCATGAAAAACTATGCTAGTGAAGCATATAATTCTTGCCATTGAGCGGCCAATCGTTTGCTATCAAATTGCAAGGCTCTTTCAAAACCATTTTGAACCAGCATTGCTCTGAGTGACTCATCAGATAACATGAAAGTAAGTGCTTCTGTCATTTCAGTTAAGCTTAAAGGGTCTATACAAAGTGCTGCATCTCCTGCAATTTCAGGCAAACAACTTTTATTTCCTGTTAAAATAGGTACCCCACTCCACATGGCTTCTAACAATGGAATACCAAATCCTTCTTCATAACTTACGTATGCAAAAGCCGATGCCATTTGATACAATGCAGGCAATTCTAAAAGCGGCACATTGTCTAAAAAAAGTACTTTATCTCGAAGTTTTTTTTCTTGAACAAAAGCTGCCATTTGAGGGTATAAATCTGCTTTTTTACCCACAAACACCAATTGCGTATTCGGAAGTTTTGCTTGTTCAAATGCTTTGAGCAGGTTGAGTTGATTTTTCCTTTTTTCTAGCGTACCTACTGCTAAAATATAAGAATCAGATAACTGGTATTTGTTTGCAATTAATGCAGGTAATTCGGCACTTACCATTGATTTAAAAACCGGATTACAATCTTGGTATATCACCGAAATTTTATCGCTAGAAACCCCATAAAAATGGGTTAAATCTTTAGCAGTTTGTTTGCTACAGGCAACTATCCTATTGGCTCTTTTAACAGCTGATGCTACTTTTTGATTGTAAATCATTCTGTCGATGGGCTTGTACAATTCAGGATATTTTAAAAAAATCAAATCATGAATGGTAACCACCGTTTTGATAGCCGTTTTTTCTATACCCAATGGCAGTTCATTGCTCAAGCCATGAAAGATTGATATGTCATTGGCAATTAGGTCTTTTACGATGCCTTGGTTACGCCAATTTGATTGAAAGATTCGTCCAAATAAGGTATGGGGTTGATGTACCAATACCCTTTCTGGAACTGTATCGAGCATGTTTCCCGATTGAGTAGTATACAAATGCAATTCTAATAAATGGGCATGCTGAGACAGTCCATCTATTAGCGTTCGGGCATAATTTCCCAATCCTGTTTGATTAAGAAAATACCGCTTGGCATCGTATCCTATTTTGAGGGGCTGCATCGCACAAATAAAAGAATTTAAAATTCAATTTTGCATATATGAATATATGTTCATATATTTGTATTTGAAATGAACAAGCATACCAAACAGCTAGAAAAAGCCGCATTTATTTTAAAAAGCATAGCACATCCTACCCGCTTAGCGGCTATTGATTACTTAAACAAAAAAGGGCAAGCTAGTGTTGGAGAAATATGTGCCGCAACCAGTTGTGAACAAAGTTTAATGTCGCATCATTTGATTGCCATGAAACTCAAAGGCATATTACAATCACAAAAAGAAGGAACCAGTATACGTTATAGTTTAAAGGAAAAACAACTGTGTATGGTCATTCAATTGATAGACCAATGCAATTGCAATATGGGTGCATAGCAACTGATATGAATCTGATTTTAAGATGAAAAAATCTTTTTTAGACAGCAATGATATTCTGAAATCGTAAATAAAAAATTTATATGTATATCCAACAACTTTATACCAATTGTTTAGCTGAAGCAGCCTATTACATAGAAAGTAACGGTGAGGCAGCAATCATAGATCCACTAAGAGATACGCAAATTTATTTGGATTTAGCCTCAACAAGAAATGCAACAATTAAATATGTTTTTGAATCACATTTTCACGCAGATTTTGTTTCAGGGCATGTTGATTTGGCAAAACAAAGTGGGGCCAAAATAGTATATGGACCCGGAGCCAAGACTGATTTTGAAATGTATGAGGCCAAAAACTTAGAACTATTTCAATTGGGAAATATTTCCCTTCAACTCTTGCATACCCCAGGGCATACTATAGAATCTTCATGTATTTTATTGATAGACGAAGAACAAAATCCACATGCTGTCTTTACTGGAGACACCTTGTTTGTAGGTGATGTTGGCAGACCTGATTTGGCTGTAAAATCTTCGCTAACCCAAGAAGATTTAGCAGGATTGTTGTATGACTCTCTTCATTCACAATTGATGCACTTACCTGATGAGGTAATCGTTTATCCAGGGCATGGTGCAGGATCAGCTTGTGGTAAAAATATAGGTAAAGAAACTTCAAGTACAATTGGCATTCAGAAAAAAACCAATTATGCCTTGTGTTGCAGCAGCAAAGAAAGCTTTATTAAACAGGTTTGTGAAGGATTAGAAGCACCCCCTGCCTATTTTTTTATTGATGCTCAAATCAATAAAACAGGTTATGAAGATTTAGGATCAATCATCCGAAAAAATAAAACTGCTTTGAGTTCACAACAAGTATTTGATGCCATTTCAAATGAAGCCA
>CANHRW010000146.1 GCA_947462865.1 Bacteroidota bacterium
AGCTGCCAAAGCAACTTGATTGTTAGTTTCTGCCGCCAATAACATATGTCCTATGCGTGGGTGGCAAGCCAATCTGTGTAGTTGTTTACCATCGTCAGTAATTTTTCCATCTTTGATGGCTTCCAATAGGTTCAATAATTCAATAGCTTGTGCTAAATGAGCCTCCGGTGGTAGTGTTACCCATAACAATTCTTTTGCATCTTGTATGCCCCATTTTGCGAGTTCCAACACCAATCCTGCTAAATCTGCCTCTAAAATTTCTGGCGTACGTTGAGCTGGTAAACGTTCGTGGTCAATTTTGCTCCACATTCTGTAACAAACACCAGGGCTCAAGCGACCAGCCCTGCCAGTTCTTTGTTCGGCGGCATCTTTGCTAATTTGTACGGTTTCTAATTTGCTTAAACCTGATTTTGGATCAAATTGATTGGTTTTTTCAAGACCGCTATCTACTACAATTGTAATGCCTTCAATGGTTAAACTCGTTTCTGCAATATTGGTAGCCAATACAATTTTTCTTCTGCCATTTTTATCTGGTAAAATGGCTGCTTGTTGTATGCGTTGAGCCAATTTTCCAAACAATGGATGGATTACAAAATCGGGTAAAGCATTTCTTAAAAGCGCTTCACATTTTTTAATATCACCTTCTCCTGGTAAAAATACCAAAGCATCACCCAAGTGTTCTTTTACCGCATTTTGAGTGACTCTTGCTGCAGTTTCAGCAATCATGAATTGATCTTGCCCGCTTACATACTGAACCGCAACAGGGAATTGTCTGCCCTCACTTTCTATAACAGGAGCCTGCAGCATTTCAGATAAATTGTTGGTCTCCATGGTGGCCGACATTAATAACAATTTCAAATCAGGTCGAATGATTTCTTGTGCTGCAGTACATAAAGCCAAAGACAAATCAGCATGCAAACTCCGTTCATGAAATTCATCAAAAATAACCATGCCAACAGCTTCCAAGGCATTGTCTGTTTGTAACATTCTAGTTAAAATTCCTTCTGTTACTACTTCAATGCGTGTTTTAGAGCTGACTCTGTTTTCGAACCGGATGCGGTAACCAACAGTTTCGCCAATTTCTTCACCGAGTAATTCAGCCATTCTGTAAGCGACATTGCGGGCTGCCAATCGCCTAGGCTCTAATAAAATGATTTTTTTATTGTTGAGCCATTTTTCATTGAGCAAGCAAAGTGGCACCACAGTGCTCTTACCCGCTCCAGGAGCAGCTTTTAAAATTACCCTGTTATTGGTTGTTAAGAGGCTCAACAAATCAGCAATTACTGATACAATTGGCAGTTCTGATGTAGCTGGATTGAATTTCAAATTGTAAATAATCTCAAAAATAATTGAATTTAGCTTCAATTAGACTTTAGTTCGGTTCAGATTCTATTATTTACTTGAAATCAAATACTTTTGCGGCTCATCGAATCAAAAAATAAGCGTATGAGCTTGGTTGAAGAAATCAATAAACGAAAAACATTTGCCATTATTAGTCACCCGGATGCTGGTAAAACCACACTAACAGAGAAGTTTCTTTTATTTGGAGGTGCCATTCAGGTTGCAGGTGCTGTTAAAAGCAATAAAATAAAAAAAACATCTACCTCCGATTTCATGGAAATTGAAAAACAAAGGGGAATTTCTGTTGCAACTTCGGTAATGGCATTTGAATACAAAGGCAAAAGGGTAAATATATTAGATACTCCTGGTCACAAAGATTTTGCGGAAGACACTTATAGAACACTCACTGCAGTTGATAGTGTTATATTGGTTGTCGACAGTGTAAAAGGGGTAGAAGAACAAACAGAACGCCTAATGGAAGTATGCCGAATGCGGAATACACCGGTGATTATTTTTGTCAATAAAATGGACCGGGAAGGGAAAGATCCATTTGATTTATTAGAAGAGCTTGAACAAAAACTGAGTATTTCTACAAGGCCCTTGTCTTGGCCAATTAATCAAGGTGCCACATTTAAAGGGGTGTATAATTTATACAAAAAATCGCTGAATTTATTCGAAACCAATAAAACGCAGTTGGCTGATGAAGTCATCGCAATAAGTGGTTTAGATTCACCAGAATTGATGAGGCATTTGCCCGAAAAAGATGCCATTAAATTAAGGGAAGATGCCGAGTTAATTGAAGGTTTGTATGAACCGTTTGACATAGATTTATACCAAAGTGGTTTATTGGCGCCTGTTTTTTTTGGCAGCGCTATCAACAATTTTGGCATACAAGAATTGTTAGAAACTTTTTTAGACATTGCGCCAAGTCCAATGAGCAGAACTGCCGTTGAAAGAGAAGTAAAAGCAAATGAAAAGGCGCTTACTGGTTTTGTATTTAAAATTCATGCCAACTTAGATCCCAATCACAGAGACCGCATTGCATTTTTAAGAATATGCTCTGGAAAGTTTGAACGCAACACTTTTTATTTTCATACCAGAACTGGAAAAAAATTAAAATTTGCCAATCCTACTACATTTATGGCCAATGAGAAAATTCTCACTGCTGAAGCGTGGCCCGGAGATGTAATTGGTTTGTATGATAGCGGTAACTTTAAAATTGGAGATACACTCACCGAAGGTGAACAGTTACAATTCCAAGGCATACCAAGCTTTTCGCCAGAAATTTTTAAAGAGCTCGAAAACCGAGATCCACTCAAAACAAAACAACTCGAAAAAGGAATCAGCCAATTAACAGAAGAAGGTGTTGCGCAATTATTTATTCAAGAACCAGGTCATCGAAAAATAATTGGAACTGTTGGAGAATTGCAATTCGAAGTCATTCAATTCAGATTGGAACATGAGTATGGAGCAAAATGTGCATTTGTACCCATGAAATATTACAAGGCATTTTGGATTGCTTGTAAAGACAAAAAAATACTCGAAATGTTCATGCACAGAAAGGCACATGCCATTGCAAAAGACAAAGAAGGCAATCCTGTATTCTTAGCCGAATCAGAATGGAATGTTACCTATGCCAAAACCGATTTTCCTGAAATAGAATTCCATACCATTTCAGAAACATCGGGTAGAAGCAAGTAAATCTTAAAGTTTTGTTTCTTTTAAAAAGGTGGCTTCATCAATGAGGCCCATATGCTCCCATATTTTTTCGCCATTGTGGTACAATTGCAATACAGGAATACCATCTATTCCCATTTTTTGAAGCAATGATGGGTTTTGGTCTGCATCAATTTTGAGCAGTTTAAGTTTCGCACTTTTTTGCGCACTTATTTTTTCAACCATTGGCCCAATTTGTTTACAAGGTTTACACCATACTGCAAAAAAATCTACCAATACATACTCCTTCTCTTTCACCAGTTCAGCAAAACGTTCACTGCTCATGCCTTCATTAGCAGCAGTATTGCTTGTTCCTGAATTTTCTAATGGCAAGCCTTCTGCATTCCATTTGAGAATACCGGGCATTTCATAAATGGTTTTGAAATTTTTAGAACGCATCATGCTAGCAGCATTTCCACTTCTACCTCCAGACAAACAATACACCAAAACCGGTTCCTCTTTGTTCAACTCATTTAGTTTTGCTTCAAATCCATCTTGGTTGATGTCTAAATTTTTTGCACCCTTTATATGTCCTTCATTGAATTCTTCAGGTGTTCTAACATCTATCAATTGTGCATTTGGATGCTCAGTTAAATATTGGTTGAATTCTTTTGGGCTCAACTTACCACCTGTTGTATTTTGTTTGTTTTGACAAGACACCCATACTGTGCTCATTAAAAGTACTGTTATAGCAAATAGAAATTTTTTCATATTGGTTTTACTACGAATTTAAGTTACTGAAAGCCTAATTAACAAAAAGAAGTCAACAATTGTTTGAGTTGCGCTTGTTGCACCACACCAGACTGTCGCCACTTTATTTGACCGTTTTTAAAAATAATCAGTGTTGGAACACCTTGCACTTGGTAGGCCTGAGCTGCTGCAGGATTTTTGTCGACATCAATTTTTAGGATGCGCACCTGTTCACCCATTTCCTTTGCTAAATCTTGTAATATTGGATACATCATTTTACAGGGGCCACACCAGGTTGCAAAAAAATCTACTAGTACGGGCTTATCAGATTGTATGATTTCTTGAAAATTCATTTGAATGGTATTTCTAAATAGGTTAAGCTTCTCCAACTACCACCATTATGAACTTGATTGTGTCCGGCTTGTTTGAGCATGCTTTTTGCCGCTGCACTGCGCATACCTGAGGCACAACAGGTAATAATAGGCATCTCTTTTTTAGGCAATTTTTTCAGGTTTGATTTGAGTTGGTCAACAGGAATATTCATTGAATTTTTAACATGTCCTCCTTGAAACTCAGCTTTGCTGCGCACATCTAATAAAATTGCTCCTTGGTTGATCAATTCTTGTAAATCTATTTTAGGGCCAAAACCCAATAACTGTTTAATCTGACTAATCATCTTTTAATTGTTTAATAAGTAATTCACTTGAGTCCACGGGCCACCATTGATACAGTCTATGTCTAAATCGCATAAAAACTGTGTTGCTTGGCCACTCCTGTTTCCAGATGCACAGCACAATACAATTTTAGTTGGGCTATTTTTAAATTCATTAACCCTGTTTGGAATTTCATGAAGCGGAATGTTGATACTACCTGCTACATGACCACCCATAAATTCTTCAGGGGTTCTTACATCAATAATTTTTTTGTTGTCTGCTTTAAGTGCATTGATTAAATCTTCCATTGTATTTTATTTATCGCATACAAAGATAAATAGAACGGTTTTTGATGATGGGAACATTTGTTCCTTTTGAACTTATTTTTTTAAAACACCTACTTGTATAAATTTATCAAAAACGGTTGGTAAATGAGGTGCTAGTTTTATTTCTTCTGTTAAATCCTGTCCGGCCCAATGTTCGTAGTGTTTCCCATTTCGCCACAACCTACTTTTGGTTACATCGAATATTTTTCCTTCATAGGCTACCCATATTTCAGGTTTGTCTTGCCCATTTCTTAGTGCCAATTGCGCACTTGTATATTCAGCAAATGCATCAGTCATTTAATTTCTAAACTTTGGTTTAAATGGTTTGCGTTTAAATGGTTGTTTGAGTTGAGGATTGTAAACTGGTGATTGCCCCAATGCCTCAGGTACATTTCTTTTGGGTATTTCTCTTTCTATTAACTTTTCAATGGCATCGAATCGTTTTTGGTCCTTGTCATTGATAAATGTGATTGCTGTACCTGTTGTATTTGTTCCTCTGGCTGTTCTGCCAATTCTATGTACGTAATCTTCTGGGTCTGGTGGTACATCAAAATTCAATACCAATTCTATGTCATCTACATCAATTCCTCTCGATAAAATATCGGTTCCAATTAACGCATTG
>CANHRW010000147.1 GCA_947462865.1 Bacteroidota bacterium
ATTTGAATACCAAAAAAAAAAGCGCTTTGGGGTTTCCAAAGCGCTTTTTCTTATTTGAAGTAGCTGTTATTCAACAACTATTTTTTTAGAGAATTTTTGTCCTTCAATGTTTAGACTTACAAAATAGATGCCGGCGCTGAGTTGGAATTGGCTTTTGCCAATTTCAATTTCTTGTGTACCGGCATTTTGTTCACCATTGAATAAAGTGGCTATTTCTTTACCTGTAATGTCAATGATCCGGATTTCAACCTGTTTGCGGTTGCCTAAAAAATACCTCAATTTGGTGCTTGAAGCAAAAGGATTAGGGTGTACGCTTAATTTCAACTCTTCGCTCAATAATTCACCATTGCCTGTATTAGATCCCAAACGTACATTGTCTAGGTAAAAATTATTCCCACCTTGGTACCTGAAATCTATCTTGAATTTTACATTTGAATTGTTCGGAATACTCGCACCTGAAATGATAACGTCCTTCCATTTTCCTTGATCTGCAGGTATAAAGTTTACAGAGCTAGCAAGTATGCTTGAAGTATTGTTACCTATTGTAGAGATTGATGAAGAACCAATGGTAGTTTTTGGAGTCCATGTTTTACCACAGTCAGTTGAAACAAATACTTTAATTTCTTCGTTGGTTGCACCTCCACCAATTGAAGATGGCAAACGGCCTTGAGCAAATGCGTAGTTAAATGCAAAATAACCTGTAGGTGTTCCACTAAAATCAAAAGAGGGCGATATCAATGATGCAGTTGTTCCAACTGACATTAATTGATTAAAAGGATCTTTTGGTAAGAGCATACTGGCATTTTG
Source organism: Bacteroidota bacterium (assembly GCA_947462865.1). Classification (GTDB taxonomy): domain Bacteria; phylum Bacteroidota; class Bacteroidia; order UKL13-3; family UKL13-3; genus CAISCU01. The sequence goes on from CANHRW010000147.1 coordinate 808, forward strand.
GTTGAATGAAGCTGCTGTGGTCCGAACAAATTTGTTGTTTGGACTTTCGTATTCAAATGACCAACCTTGTTCTTGCCAATTATTTTGATACCACCAATCTACAGTATAAAAACCTTTAGGATTTGCTGTATTAGTGGCTTGAATGGTTATGTAATTTGGTCTAACTATGGTATCTGTTCCTCCAGGGCCAGTTACAATTAATGTAACATCATAGGTGCCAGCTACATCATATTTAATTGTTGGTCTTTTAGCAGTAGAGCTTGATGGGGTTCCACCTGGAAATGACCAGTTGTAAGAGGTTACAGTTCCATTGTAGGAGTAATCGTTAAAAGACAAACTATTTCCTTGACAGGTTGTTCTGCTTGGGCAGTTAAAAGCAGCAATTGGCTTACAATTGCTTGGCGATTGATTCAAAACCCCTGTGGCGGTTAAATTTTCTTGAGACCATAAACCACTTCTGTAAGTTTCAAGCACATAATGCATACGTGCTACTTGTTCTTTGGTGAACATATTACTGGCACAATTGCCTATAAAGTAATCCATGTAGTTTTCTTGCATGTCTGGTAAATCAGGAACTTCCATTGTGCAAGAATTAAAGTTTTTATTATTGCAACGATTTCTCAAGGGTTCATTAGAGGTTGCCGTAAAGTAAGTAGGAGGGGTATCTAAAACTTCATCTCCATTCATTTCGCAGGTATCAACTTGTGTTTGGAAAGGGTGGTATAATCCTAACCAATGACCTACTTCATGCGTACTTGTAGTAACATTAGGTGTTTGACCAGCTTGTGAAGTACCTATGTTACCAAATTCTTGGTGAATCACCATAATGCCATCAGTAGAAGCACCTCCACTGAAGCCCATTGGGAATTGTGCATAGCCTGCAACACCAACTGAATTACCTTTGTTAATAGCTCGTACTACCCAAATATTGAAATACCTCTTAGTATCCCAAACACTAATAGGTTTCAATTCATCATTCCCTTTGTTTGTCAAAGGGGTTTGAACCCTTACAATTCCGTTGGTACAACGTCCTTGAGGGTCATTTTTTGCTAACCTAAATTCAATTTCAGCATCTGAAGCCAGTTGTTTGTAACTATAAAATGTTCCATTAAAAGTACCTTGTCTGCGGTTAATAGAATCGCTTACCAAGTTTCTGAAACTTAAATTTAAAAAGTCAATTTCGCTTTTTATTTGAGCATCACTAATGTTTTCAGAACCATTGTCGTGCAAAATATGCACCACAACTGGGATGATGTATTTGGGTTCTGAACCTTTTTTATTGAGGCTTGAACTTGGTTTATAGCTTTTGAGAAATGCTTTAAACCCAGCATCAAAATTTTTTCTGGCTGTTATCAATTCTGGATACTTCCTAGCTTTTTCAGCAAAATCATGGTCTGTGCCACATGAATTTTGTGCTTGCAAATTGGATGTTGTACCTAAAATGGCCAAGGATGCAATTAATAATAACTTCTTCATAGTTGTTAGTACTCGTTTTGAGGGCAAAATAGTGAATTATTTTTTTAAGTCAACGAATTTAATTAAAAGGTTGTCATGCTGAGTGCTTTGGACATTCCCAAATTTCAAGATCAAATAATCTTTTATCGGATATTTTTAGTCGCATAGCGGTACAAACAGTATGGAATCCATGTATACCTGCAGCCCCTGGATTTAAATGCATCATGCCAGAAAGAGGGTCTTTCATTGCTTTCAAAATATGAGAATGCCCACACACCATGAGGTCAAATTTTTGATTCATAGTTGTTTTCTTAAATAAAGGGGTGTATTTTCCAGGATATCCGCCAATATGCAACATACATACCTTTAGATTTTCAACTGTAAAGGTTAAAACTTCAGGCATTTGTTGTCTAATTTCAGGACCATCAATATTGCCATACACGGTTTTTAATGGCTTAAAATTTGACAGTTCCTTTACCAATTCTAGGCTTCCCCAATCACCAGCATGCCATACTTCATCACAATTCGAAAAAAAATCAAACAAAGATGTTGGAATATACCCATGCGTATCGCTTAAAATTCCTATTTGCTTCACCCTACAAATCAACTCAAAAAAATGAAAAGCTAAATGTCAAAAGTATTTTTATTGAATTAGGTACCTTTGTAAAATGAATGCATTAAACAATATGCCAGCAACCTATTGGCTCATTGCGATTACTATATTAATCAGCATTGGTGCTTTTACTGATTCCCGAATTTTGTCAGAAGCTATATTGAGTCCTTACAGGGTAAGTAAGCACAAAGAATATTGGCGTTTGGTAACAGCAGGTTTTTTGCATGCCGATTGGTCACATCTATTATTAAACATGTTTGTTTTGTTTGCTTTTGGTCCCTTAGTAGAATCAGCGTTTATTCAGTTTTTTGGCCCAGTTGGCAAAATATTGTTTGCCGCTATGTATGTTAGTTCAATCATAGCCGCCCATGCCAGTTCGGTATTCAAAGAGCACAACAATCCAAATTATTTCTCTTTAGGGGCATCCGGGGCAACATCTGCAGTGGTTTTTGCATCTATTTTGTTTCATCCTTTGCAAAAATTTTATTTTGGAATTCCTGGTTTTGCAATGGGTGCTATCTATCTTTATTACTCTAGTTATGCAGCTAAACAAATGAGTGACCGAGTTAACCATGAAGCACATTTTTATGGTGCTGTGTATGGTTTTATTTTTCCTGTTTTTTTTAAACCTGAAATTGGTCTATTTTGTTTGATGCAAGTAAAAAATTGGTTTTAAAACATTAGTCCAAGTCTAATATCCCAAGGGCTTCCAAATGGGCTGGTATTGGCGTCATAAAGTACATTGTATAAGAGTAAAATGTATACATCCATGCCTGGTATAATTCCCCCGCCAACATAGAGTTGATTCAGCCAATCTCTTTGGTCTTTTTTGGTATAACTTTTTAAGTTTATTGGCATGTATTCAACATGTGCCTGTAATGATGAAATGATTCCCTGACGTGCAAACACTTGCGGACCGTAAATACTTGATTCGTATTTTATGCCTCTAAAAGATTGTGCATAATAAATATAAGTGAAACCTCCACCCACCATCGTTTTAGGCTTCAATAAATAACCAGCCATAGGTTGTAATAAGAGCATTCCTCCTCCATCTGTAAAACCAGCAGTGAAGTTTCCGCCAAAGCGCCATCTTTCAAGATTTGTAGCGGAGTTACTGGTAGTTGGTGTTTCAGCAGGTGTCTGGTCATCTAAAGGAACCAATTTACGTTGCGCATTGGCTTGAACAGACATACCTAAAATTAACAAAGAAAATAACAATTGTTTGCATTTGAATAACAAACTTTGATTAATAATTAATTTCATAGGACGAAAATAATTGATTTGAAATTGAAAAAATCACTTTTGGTTTCCTTAATTCGCATATCTATTTTAAAGATATGAGTAAAATTCACAATTTTTCAGCAGGACCGGCAATTTTGCCATCATCTGCCATTGAAGCAAGTATAGAAGCTTTAAAAGATTTTGCAGGTACAGGATTGTCACTAATTGAAATTAGTCATAGAAGCAAAGAATACGAAGCAGTTGTTGCAGAGGCAACCCAATTGGTTAAGGATCTCCTGAAAGTAGGTGACAATTATGAGGTTGTTTTTTTACAAGGTGGTGCCAGTTTACAATTCGATATGGTTCCAATGAATTTTCTGAATGATGGACAAAAAGCCGCGTATTTAAATACAGGAGTTTGGGCAAAAAGGGCCATCAAAGAAGCAGGGTTTTTTGGGCAGGTTGAAGTAGTAGCTAGTTCAGAAGATAAAAACTATTCATATATCCCAAAAGGCTACTCAATTCCTAACGATGCAGCCTATTTTCATTGCACATCAAACAATACCATTTATGGGACAGAAATGTTTGAATATCCTCAAACCAATGTGCCAATTGTATGTGACATGAGCAGTGATATTTTTAGCAGACCCATTGATGCTTCGAAATTTGCAATGATTTATGCCGGAGCACAAAAAAACATGGGTCCTGCGGGTGCTACATTAGCTGTAATCAGAAAAGATTTTTTGGCTACAATCAAGCGAAAAATTCCAACCATGTTGGACTACAGAATTCACATAGAAAATGGCAGTATGTATAATACACCAAGTGTGTTTGCAATATTTGTAACCATGCATACTTTGCGTTGGATAAAATCAATTGGCTTAGAAGCCATGGAGTCTCGAAACAAAGAAAAAGCAGATTTGTTATATGCAGAAATAGACCGCAACCCTTTATTTAAGGGTACTGTTAATGTAGAGGACAGAAGTAGAATGAACGTGAATTTTGTCCTGAATGATCCAAGTTTAGAAGAAGAGTTCTTTAAATTGTGCAAATCACACAACTTAAGTGGATTAAAAGGTCACCGTTCAGTTGGGGGCTTGAGGGCTTCTTTGTATAATGCACTAGAAATTGAAAGTGTGCAAGCATTGGTAAATGCCATGCAGGCATTCGAAAAAATAAAAAGCTAAACCAACAAATTCAACAGCAACATGATTAGAATTTTAGCCAATGACGGCATC
>CANHRW010000148.1 GCA_947462865.1 Bacteroidota bacterium
AACTGGTTTGATTGTCCGATAACTGGTTTGTGAAAAAACGCTGCTTTGCTCAATAAAAAGGATGGAACACTTTCTTTTTCTTCATTGAGGTAACAGACATCAAAACTTTGAATGATATTGTTTACCTCTTCGCTACTTTCAACCCGCATTGGAGCGATATAATGGTTTGATTTATTCTTGTTTAACAGTTGTTCCAAAACCATCCTGCTATTTTTGTTTTTTGCTGTAGCAGTTAAATTGCCCGTACACACAAAAAAGTAATCTGTTTCTGGAGCTTGAGAGGCCATTTCGAGAAAGCCAGCAGCTTCTTCATTTTCAATTAAAACAGTTCCAACAACCAATCTGTTTCCCGCCATTTTACGAATGTTATTGGCCAAGTTATTTGGTTTTTTATGGAGACTCCAATCTGTTACATCTGGCATTACCACCACTTTTTTGTAGATTCTACCTTTTAATTCTTGGCTTTTAAAACGGTCTAATATTGCTGCTCCTACACAATTCTTAGCTAAAAATAAATAGTCAGGATCTTTAATAGAAGGGTCTACTCCAGTTTTAAGATTTTTTTTGTACAAATGTGCAGTATGGATAAACAAGCCACTCCATGGATATTTAAAGGAGGCATCCAAAATGCTTTTTCCATTTGCCGCAGCTATCCATTCATCAACCGGGCAAAAAAATACAAAGTCAATTTGAGTTTGCATGGTTTTCTCGGTTTGTTTCAAGCGGCGATTCAATTTTATCCAGCTGAATGTAGCAGTTGTTAGACCCACATTCTCAAAAGAGATGGCGGTCTCTTCCAATGGAAAACACCTAAAATCTCTTGCTTTAAACGGCAGTATTTTGAGCAAATACTCGTTGACAATCAGCCAATCAGGGCTAAAAATGAATACTGTTTTGTTCATTTCTAACAAAGCCTTTGCGTATTGCATGGCATAAGTTCTATACCTAAAAGAGCTTCTAGGAAATACCAATGCTACACAATTGACTTGATTCATGCTACAAATTTCTTGAAAGCCAATGCGATACCCTGTTTAATTTCTACACATACACACACTCATATTCAGTATAATTGCACAGGAAAAGACACTTTTTTACACTTTTTTCGATTTTTTTTAGCAAAAGGCTTTTCCTTTTTAATTAATTTTCTACTTTTGCACACCTCAATTGACCGATGGTGTAACTGGCAACACGTCTGATTTTGGTTCAGAAGAGTCCAGGTTCGAAACCTGGTCGGTCAACAAAATGCAAGCCACGACTGTGGCTTGCATAATTTTTAAATAGAAAATGGTACGCAACCAAGTTAAAATATTTTCGGGTACAAATTCCCGGTATTTGGCAGAATCAATCGCTCAATCTTTTGGTTTAGAACTTGGCGATTGCACCATTAGTAGATTCAGTGATGGGGAGTTTCAACCCAATTTCAACGAATCGGTTAGGGGTTGTGATGTATTTATAGTACAATCAACCTTTTCAAACTCTGACAACTTAATGGAACTGTTACTCATGATTGATGCCGCAAAAAGAGCTTCTGCGCATTACATTACAGCAGTTATTCCATATTATGGGTTGGCCAGACAAGATAGAAAAGACAAACCTAGGGTTTCAATTGGATCTAAGGTGGTTGCAGATATGCTAACCGTAGTGGGTGCAAGTAGAGTCATAACCATGGATTTACACGCTCCTCAAATTCAAGGTTTTTTTGAAATTCCGGTTGACCATCTAGATCCCTCTATTGTATTTTTACCTTACATGAGGGCGCTTAATTTTGGAAAAGATGTTATTATTGCATCTCCAGATATGGGCTCATCAGCTAGGGCAAGAATTTATGCCAAAGCATTGGGATGTGACATGGTAATCGTAGACAAAGAAAGAAGAAGAGCCAATGAAATAGCCTCAATGAACCTCATCGGAGATGTTCAAGGCAAACAAGTGATGATGGTTGACGATATCATTGACACTGGAAATACATTGGCAAAAGCTGCACAATTGTTAAAAGATAAAGGGGCTGTAAGTGTAAGAGCTATGTGTACGCACCCTGTTTTGAGTGGTAAGGCTTATGAAGTAATTGAACAAAGTGTTATTGATGAGCTAGTGGTATGCGATACCATTCCATTGGCAAAACAAAGCAACAAAATAAAAGTATTATCGACGGCCAAGCTTTTTGCTGAAGCCATTCGTAATATAACTGAACATGGCTCTATCAGTTCTTTATTCGAAATACCGAGTAAATAACAGAAAGAATCTATAGTTGATGGGAAATAGTCGCTTACCCTAATGGATAGCGGTGATTTTTGAGTAAACCGAAAAAATAAAATATATGAAAACAATCGCAATGTTTGGAAATGCCCGTACCACAGTTGGTAAGGTGTCAACCAAAGCGCTAAGAACCGAAGGAAAAGTTCCTTGCGTTCTTTATGGTGGAAAAGAGAATGTTCAATTCTCAATGTTTGAACCAGACTTCAAAATGTTGGTTTATACACCAAACACTTACAAAGTAAAATTGGATATTGATGGTAAAACATACCATGCATTCTTAAAAGACATCCAGTACCATCCAGTAAATGATGCTATTTTACATGCAGATTTTCTTGAAATTTCTGAAAACAAACCAGTAGAAGTAAGTGTACCTGTTCGTTTGGTAGGAAACTCAATTGGAGTTAGACAAGGTGGTAAATTATTGGTAAAAGCCAAAAAATTACGTGTTCGTGCTTTGCCTGCTCAATTGCCTGATGCCATTGAATTGAACATTGAAACTTTAGAAATTGGTAAATCAATGAAAGTTGCAGACGTAAAAGCAGGTGACTTACAATTGTTAGATTCACCAAACAACCCAATCGTAACCATTAAAACAACCCGTGCTGCTCAAGAAGCTGCAAAAGCGGATGATGGTGGTAAAAAGAAAAAATAAGTTGAATACTTGTTTCATCATAATAAAAACCCGGCACAGCCGGGTTTTTTGTTTTTAAATGATTTTTCAAATGCGAACCCTTAGTTTTGTATCAACTTGAAATATTTAATTGTAGGTTTAGGCAATCCGGGCAATGAATACAACCATACCCGACACAATATAGGATTTGACATTGCAGACGCTTTGGCAGCCAAACACGGTGCAATGTTTTCTGCACAGAAATTGGCCGAGGTAGCTACTTATACATTTAAGGGCAGGCAGGTTTGTTTAATCAAGCCCATTACTTTTATGAATTTAAGCGGGAAGGCTTTACGTTATTGGATGCAAGAAATGCAAGTTCCATTAGCCAATGTATTGGTATTGGTTGATGATTTGGCTATTGATTTTGGGAAGATTCGGATCAAGCCATCTGGCAGCGATGCAGGTCACAACGGGCTTAAAAACATTTTTGAATGCTTACAAACCAAAGATTATCCAAGACTCCGGTTTGGAATTGGTAGCAATTTTCACAAAGGCAAACAAGTTGAATATGTATTGGGCAGCTGGACCCCAAATGAAGCTGCTGAATTGTCTCTTTTAATAGATACAGCAGTAAAAGCCTGTGATAGTTTTGTATTTAGGGGTCTGGCATTAACCATGAATGAATTCAGTAAAAAATGAACAATACCCCTAATAAATACCTTTCAAACAGCCTTTGGATGTTGCTCGAAAAATCGGCCCGAATTATTTCAGGAATCTTAGTGGGTGTATTGGTTGCAAGGTATTTAGGTGCCGATCAGTATGGGCTCATCAATTATGCATTGAGTATCATGGCTATTTTTACAATTCTCTCCACTCTAGGATTGGAAAGCATTGTTGTGAGAGAGTTAATCACTAGAAAAGAAGCTAAGAATCAAATTTTGGGAACCAGTTTTGCACTCAGGTTGGTAGGCTCATTTTTAGTATTGGGCGGCGCAACTGCTTATTCTATGTTGAGAGATACACCTGACAAAACCTTGATTGTATTTATAGTAAGTTTAACAGTGGTTTTGCAATCATTTGTAGTAGTTGATTTGTACTTTCAATCAATTGTAAAAGGTAAATACACTGCCATTGGTCAAGTGGTTTCCTTATTGGTTTCATCGGCAGTGAAATTGACTTTAATTTATATACAGGCAAGCGTATATTGGTTTGCTGCAATGGCTGTTTTTGAAGCTTTTATCACCTTTATATTGCAGTGGCGTTTCTTTACAAAAGAAGGTGAACGCATCTGGAATTGGTCATTTTCTTTTACTGAAGCAAAAGGACTTTTATACCATAGCTTGCCTTTAATCATTGGCTCATTTGTATTGATGTTGTACCAAAAGTCTGGTGAGATTTTAGTTTTACGCTTTTTAAGAGATTTAAATTTAGTTGGACAATATTCGGCTGCAGTAAGAATGAGTGAAGCTTCCTATTTTATTCCTGTAGCAATTTGTGCAGCCGTATTTCCAGGAATTATTAACAATAGAAGCAATCCTGAGTTGCAACTCAAACGTTACACCCAATTGTGTTCAATTATGTTGTGGTCTGCTTTGCTCATTGCAATTGGAGGAACCCTTTTTGGAGATTTTGTAATAGGTAATTTATTTAAAGAAAAATACAACCTCTCTCCCGCAGTTTTTAAAATACATATTTGGGGTGCAATTCCCGTTTTTTATGGAACAGCCTGGGGTACTTGGATGCTGGCACAAAACAAACAACGTATTGTTATTTATTTTCAGGTTTGGAATTTGTTTGTGTATTTACTAACCAGCTTTTATTTTATTCCAAAGTTTCAGCTAAATGGCATGGCATATGCAGTTGTGCTCACTTATTTTACGGGTATGTTTTTTACTTTATTCTTGTTTCAGCCTGCACAAAGTTTTCGTATTTTTTTGAAAGCACTGCATCCTAAACAGCTAATAGAAGTTTTTAAATACGGGAAAACACAGTTAAATTAGACAGAACCCAATTTGTAGCATGCTTATTTTTTGTCCGCAAGAATCTGATCGGTTTACATATATATTGAATGAACTGCTTACACGCAGAATGGGTTTGCAGTATACCATTACAGACAATGAAACGTATTTTATTAAATCGGCTGCAATTAAATTAAATTACAGCAATCAGGTATTCCCAAACTGTGTAAATATTCCCCTTCATGGATTGCTTTTTGAACACGACATTGTCAAACACGACATTCAAGTTGATGCTCACGTCAAATGGTTAAAAATATTTTTTCAGTTAACATTAGAACCTCCTGTTGGGATACATGAAAAGTATACATTATTGCCATTCGACCTTTTTTCTGCAGCCTTTTATTTGTTGTCAAGGTATGAAGAACTACTACCTCAAAGAAGTGTAGATATGC
>CANHRW010000149.1 GCA_947462865.1 Bacteroidota bacterium
AAAACAAATTGGAGTATGAGCAACATAGCAGGCACTATAAAATCAATCAGAGACATTTTCCGCAAAGACCCAGGCTTGAGTGGGGATGCACAACGCATTGAACAATTGGGTTGGATGATATTTCTGAAACTCTTTGACGACAAAGACAAGGAAAAGGAAATCCTTAACCCCAAATACAAATCAGACATTCCAGCGGAATTGCAGTGGCGTAATTGGGCAGAAGATGATGAAGGCATCACAGGCGATGAACTCATCCATTTTGTGAACAACAAACTTTTCCCGACACTTAAAAACCTGACGATTTCGGCTGACGACAGATTGGGCATTACCATTCGCCAGATATTTGACGGAACTAACAACTATATGAAAAGCGGAACCACCTTCCGCCAAGCCATCAACAAACTCAACGAAATTGATTTTAACAGCAGCAAAGAGCATCACGTTTTCAATGTGATTTATGAAGAGATTTTGCAGGGATTGGCTGCCAAAAAAGACACAGGCGAGTTTTACACGCCAAGAGCCGTAACCCAGTTTATTGTGGATATGGTTAACCCCAAATTGGGCGAGAAAATTACCGACCCTGCTTGCGGAACTGCTGGCTTTTTGGTATGTGCCATTGAACACCTGAAAAAACAGGTAAAAAACATTGACGACCGCAAAACCTTACAGGAAACCGTAACAGGCAGCGAGCTGAAACCATTGCCTTTTATGCTGAGTGTGGTAAACCTGATTACCCACGACATTGAAGTGCCGCAAATTGAAAACGGTGATTCGCTGAGCCGTGAATACAACTCCATCAAACAAAAAGACCGTGTGGACATCATTGTTGCCAATCCGCCTTTTGGTGGTGTGGTGGGCGATGGTATGGAAACCAATTTTCCTTTGAATTTTCGTACTAAGGAAAGTGCCGATTTGTTTTTGATACTGTTTATCCAATTGTTAAAAGAGGGCGGACGGGCAGGCATTGTTTTGCCCGATGGCAGTTTAACAGGTGATGGTGTAAAACAACGGGTAAGACAAAAACTGTTGGAAGATTGCAATGTGCATACCATTGTGCGATTGCCCCAATCGGTATTTGCTCCATATGCCACCGTAAACACCAACCTGATTTTCTTTGAAAAAGGAAAGCCAACAAAAGAAATTTGGTATTACGAACACACTTTGCCTGACGGACAAAAAGCATACAGCAAAACCAAACCTATCCGCATTGAAGAGTTTGAACCAATTAAACAATGGTGGAAAAATCGTAAAGAAAGCGAGGCATCTTGGAAGGTGTCAATGCAAACCATCATAGACCGAAACTATGATTTGGACATTAAGAACCCAAATAAAGTTGTTGAAGAAGTTGTTTATGATAGAAAGGCAATCATCAATAAATTTGAAAGAAACCAATCACAAATTTCCAAGATTTTGGAAGAGTTAAAATCGTTAGCATAGATGAAGTATAGATTAGGCGACCTATGCACGATTACAAAAGGTGAGACAGGAATAATGAAAGCAATTCCAGGTCCTTATAAGATGATTGCATTAGGCGAAATGGATAAAACACATATAGAATTTCAGTTTGATACTAAGGCTGTAATCATCCCTTTGGTTTCATCTACAGGGCACGGACACGCAAGTATGAAACGTGTGAAATATTGTGAGGGTAAATTTGCTTTGGGAAATATCCTTTGTGCAGTTATTCCGAATAATGAAAACTTTGTTTTAGCCAAATATCTGCATATTTATCTGCATTGGAACAGAGAAGAATTATTGGTTTCGCAAATGAAGGGAATGGCAAATGTGAGTTTGCCAATGAATAGAATTGCTGATGTAATGGTAACAGTGCCAAGCATTGAGAAACAAAGAGAAATCATTGAACTTGAAAAAATGTTGGTAGCCAAAGAATTTGAAGCCGACAAACTTTTTGCTGACCAACTCACCCAACTCGCTTACCTAAACCAGGCCATTTTACAAGAAGCGGTGCAGGGTAAATTGGTAAAGCAAGACCCGAAAGACGAACCCGCCAGCGAATTGCTTAAACGCATCAAAGCCGAGAAAGCAAAATCAGGCAAAAAAGAAAAACCCTTACCACCCATCAAACCCGAAGAAATTCCGTTTGAGATTCCTGAAAATTGGGTTTGGTGTAGGTTGGGGGAAATTGCTGAATCAACTTCGGGAGGAACACCTGATAGAAGCAATCCGAAATATTGGAAAGGAGATATTAGTTGGCTTAAATCTGGAGAACTAACTGATGGACTGATAGTCAATGAATCGGAGGAAAAAATTACAGAGGAAGGTTTCAAAAATTCATCTACAAAATTATTCCCCAAAGGCACATTGTTAATTGCTTTATATGGTGCAACAGCGGGTAAGCTTGGTGTTTTAAATTTTGAAAGCACAACTAATCAAGCAGTTTGTGGCTTTTTTGAAAACCAGTTCTATGTTTCCAAATACCTTTTTTATTATCTGTGGGCTTTTAGGAGTAAAATAATTGAAGATTCTTGGGGACAAGCACAACCAAACATTAGCCAAACCTATTTAAAGAATTTCCCTTTTGCCTTACCCCCATTATCCGAGCAAAAACGCATTGTAGCGGAAATAGAAAAGCAATTAACCAAAACCAAACAATTAAAAGAACACATCATCGCTAACCAACAAGCCACCGAGCAACTGCTGAAAGCATTGCTGCATCAGGCGTTTGAGGTGAGGGAAAGTGAAACAGTATAAGTATGGCAGAAATTCAAAGAAGTAGCACAGGCCTTTCAGGTGAGTATTTTGTGGCCGCAGAACTTTTGAGGAGAGGTTATAGCGTTGGCATTACAATGGGTAACGCTAAAGCCATAGATATTTTAGCAGAGAAAGACGGAGAACAATTTATCATTCAAGTAAAAGCTATTTTCAAAAAGAAAAATGTGGGTTGGCCAATGATGACTGACAAAGTGAATGAAAGCATCTTTTATGTGTTCGTTAATTTGAACGGAGATAAAATGACTGACCCTGATTACTTCATTGCAACAGGCAGTGAAGCGAAAAATAAAGTAAAACAATACATCACAAGAGGAATCATTGATTTATCAACCCTTAATAATGATGATTTCAAGAACAGGTGGGATAAAATAAACTATGGCAACACTATTTAAAGAAGTCAGTTACAACTTAGCCACGCTCATACAACAAATTGATATGGGCATCATTGGCTTACCCGATATTCAGCGTCCTTTTGTTTGGCCCGATACCAAAGTGCGTGATTTGTTTGACAGTATGTACAAGGGCTATCCTGTGGGCTACTTCCTGTTTTGGTCCAATGCCAATGTAGAGCATACCAAAGGCATAGGCACTTCGGCAAAGCAAAAGCACCCCAATTTACTGATAGTAGATGGTCAGCAGCGGCTAACTTCATTGTATGCTGTTATCAAAGCACAAGAAATCATAAGGGAGAACTATACCAAAGCAACGATTGTCATTGCCTTCAATCCCTTGGAAGCCAAGTTTGAAATTCCGGATGCTTCCATTCGCAAAAACCCACGCTATTTTCAGAACATCTCACAGATTTGGCAACCGAACGTCAACATCATTAAGGTTATCAATGAGTTTCTACAAAACCTTAAAAAAATCGGTAGAGCTTACAGACGCTGAGGAAGAAAACACTCAGAATGCTTTTATGCAACTGAAGAATTTAGAATCTTATCCCTTTTCTGCCTTAGAACTTTCTACCAACATCACCGAAGAACAAGTGGCTGATGTGTTTGTACGAATCAACTCACAGGGCAAAACACTCAATCAGGCCGACTTTATTTTAACCTTGATGAGTGTATTTTGGGAAGAAGGCAGAAAAGATTTGGAAGAATTTTGCCGCTTGTGTCGCCTACCTTCAAAAGATGCGGCATCTCCTTTCAACTACCTCATCGACCCCGACCCTGACCAAATGCTTAGGATTTCTGTTGGTTTGGCTTTCCGCAGAGCCAGGTTACAATATGTTTACAGCATTTTAAGAGGTAAAGATTTAGAAACAGGAAATTTCAGCACCGAACGCAGGGATAATCAGTTTGAGTTGTTGAAATTAGCCCAAGCCAAATCTCTCAACATCCAAAATTGGCACGAGTTCATCAAAGCGGTAAAACAGGCGGGTTTTGCCCGTCAGGATTACATCAGTTCCAAAAACAATTTACTCTATGCTTACATCATCTTTTTGATAGGCAGAGAGGATTTTAAAATGGATTTATATGAGTTGAAAAAGCTCATTGGCAAATGGTTCTTTATGTCGTCCATCACAGGTCGTTACACAGGTTCGCCTGAAACAGTAATGGAAATGGATTTAGCCAGATTAAGAGGCCTTACTACCGCAGACGAGTTTCAAAAAGTGTTGGATGATATTATCACCTCTCAACTCACCAATGACTTTTGGGATATTACCTTACCAATGGATTTATCTACTTCGTCTTCGACCAGCCCATCATTGTATGCCTACTATGCTGCATTGTATGTATTGGGAGCAAATGGCTTGTTCAGCAAACTCAAAGTATCGGACTTGTTGCAAGAAGGATTGAGAAGCAAAAAGTCGGCATTAGAACGCCATCATTTATTTCCAAAGGCTTGGCTACAACGCAATGGAATTACAGAACAGCGAGAAACCAATCAAATAGCCAACTTCGCCTTAGTAGAATGGAGTGATAATATTTCCATTTCAGATACCGCACCGGCAGATTACTTACCTGAATACCTGAACAGACTTTCAGCCGATGAAAAACAAAGAATGTACTATTGGCACGCCTTACCTGAAAATTGGGAACAAATGAATTTCGAAGATTTTTTGATGGAGCGCAGAAAACGAATAGCACAAGTAGTGAAGGATGCTTATGGAAATATCAGTAAATAGCCAACGAAATTTGCAAGCACATTGCCAAAGCCGCACCAGCCAACGCTGCAACCCTCTGATTAACAGTCAAAAGTCCCATCAGCTAAAAACTTTGATTATATCCTAAATGTAACTATTTGATTTTGAGATTTTGGAATTTGTGTCGTTTCCAGCGGCCATCTACAGTGAAATTGTATTCGACCCTCCCAAATCGTCTGCCGCACTCCGCCGGGAAGCACCCCTTTAGGATTAGTATTCATGGTAGAGAACGGTTTGAATTAGGCACACTCCTCCCCTGGAGTGCAAGAGAATCAAACCGTGGGCTTGGGATGACGCAAAAGTATAGAATATTTATAAACACGATTCCTAGTTTCTAAATGAACTAAGCCTACCAAAAGTGAT
>CANHRW010000150.1 GCA_947462865.1 Bacteroidota bacterium
ACAGCGATGAAATTCTGTTTACATAAAAAAGGGGGAAAGTGTATCATTTTACAATTTCTACCCAGACACTTAATGAGATAAGTGGTGTGCCAACCGTATCACAAAATGGTCAAGGAGGATTATTAGACATTGCCATACATCCAAATTTCAATACTAATAATTATGTATACATTACCTATGCAGTTGCCGCAATTGGTGGTCAAACAACAGCTTTAGGAAGAGGTGTGCTAGTAAACAACCAACTTCAAAATTTTACTGAATTATTTAGAGCGTCTCCAATACGTAATTCTGGTGTACATTTTGGCAGCCGTATTGTTTTTGACAATAACAACTTACTATATATGTCGGTTGGAGATCGGGGAGCACAAGAAGAAGCACAAAACAAAAATAACCACCTTGGCAAAGTATTGCGATTCAATGATGATGGGACCATCCCCATAACCAACCCACTAGTAGGAATTGCAAATACAAAACCAGAAATTTTTTGCTGGGGAAATCGAAATATCCAAGGTATGGCAATGAACCCTGCAACAGGAGAAATTTATGCCCACGAACACGGTCCAAGGGGTGGAGATGAACTCAATTTAATTCAAGCAAATACCAATTATGGTTGGCCTGAGGTCACCTATGGCATCAACTACGATGGAAGTCCAATTACACCCGACACGAGCCTCCCAGGAATGGAACTTCCCCTTACATATTGGGTACCATCTATTGCTCCAAGCGGTATGACTTTTATCAAAAATAACCAGCAAAACAATGAGGTAGATATTCTGATTGGCGCATTGGCGGGTACTCATATACATTGGCTTAAAATGAAAGACAATAAAAGGGTTTCATCAACAAGAAGTATGAATGGTTATGCCCGTTTTAGAGATATCAAACAAGCGCCTGATGGTAAAATTTATGCTATGACAGAATCTCCAAACCGCTTTGTACTATTGCGTTCAAATATTTCCATTTTTAATGCTATTCCAGATGTAAATTATCAGCCAATTAAAAATGCAGTTCTATATCCGAATCCCTGTTTTGGTGAAAGCACATTGTCATTTTATGTTTCGAGCAACCAATTTGTTTCAGTCAAAATATATAGCTCGAATGGTGTATTCATAAAAGAAATTTCTGCTCAAAACTTAACAGAAGGCAAAAACTCAATATTCATAGAATCTGATAAATTTGCTCAGGGTGTTTATCAAATTGAAATACTAACTGGAGGTTCCAAATCGTTTTTAAAATTTTTAAAACTATAATCAAACTAAATGTAGTGAATTTTTATAAGCACTAATTAGCGTATGTGAAAACAGCAATAAATGTATTTAATAGCAATATGTCAAAGAAAAAAAGTTGGATTGATAAGTTAAACGATCAAAAAGAACCCCAAATAAAACTTACTGAAAAAGCATTTGCTGATATTCCAGCTGGTAGCAAAATGTTTATTGCAACACCGCAACTGATTGAGAAATATATTAATCATATTGAGATTGGGAGGCAAATAGATAGCAAAACTATACGAAAAGACCTAGCATTGGAACACAATGCTGATTTTACGTGTCCTGTAACAACTGGTATATTTTTACGAATTGTAGCAGAAGCAAATTATGAAAAATGGCAACAAGGAAATAACTTAAAAAATATTGCTCCTTTCTGGAGAGTAATAGCACCAAATAGTTCATTAGCAGAAAAACTCTCATTTGGACAAGATTTTCTAATACAACAACTTGAAAACGAAAAAAATAATTAAGTAACGATATCGTTTTTATAGCAACACACAACGACCCACTCCCAACAAAAAAATAACAAGGATTAAAAAGGCTTTAGCAAGTATTAAAGATTAATTAAAAAAATCGTATAACTTGTTATTTGCAAATGGTTTACTGAAGAAATTGATAAAGCCCAAACTGCTATTTAGTTTCAATTTTCTATATTTGAATCTTGTTAAAGGTTTTGAAATTAGATGCCAAAAGCGCTTATTCAATAAAGCTAAAACCTATACATAAATAGGTAAGACATCACATATTACAACAAAATGAAAACATGGCACAACAAAAAAGGATAAATAGAAATAAACTTTTTTTGATGATTGCTTGTACCATCATCTCATCGTGTCAATTAGGGCGTTTTGTAGTTTACAACTTTGCAGATGTGAACGACCATAAAAAATTTGAGTCTAGAAAGTTAACTGCCACCTCTATACCCTCCTATTTTCTAAATACCGACTCAGGTAAATACCCAAAACAAGTAAACGATATTGCATTTGAGAAGTATCTTGAAATGAATAAAACTGTGGCGTTTATAATTATTAAAAATGACACCATTCAATATGAAAAATATTTTAAGGGCTATGACAAAGAAAGTATTGTCCCTTCCTTCTCAATGGCAAAATCTATTACTTCAATATTAATTGGATGTGCAATTGATGATGGCATAATCAAATCAGTTGATGAACCAATTACTCATTACATTCCTGAATTAACAACCAATGGTTTTGATAAGGTTACCATTAAACACCTTTTGCAAATGACCTCTGGCATTCAATTTAATGAAAGTTATATAAATCCGTTTGGTGACGCTGCATCGTTTTACTATGGTCTTGATCTACGAAAAAAAATTAAAAAAATGAACCTAAAAAATGAACCCGGTAAACAATTTGAATATGTGAGTGGCAACACACAACTTTTAGGATTGGTTTTGGAGCGTTCGTTAAAGGATCAAACAATAACATCCTATTTACAGGACAAAATTTGGACTCCACTTGGTATGGAATATGATGCATCTTGGAGTATTGACAAAAAAGAGAATGGATTAGAGAAAACTTTTTGTTGTATAAATGCAAGAGCCAGAGACTTTGCCAAAATAGGACGTCTCTTTAAAAATAAAGGCAACTGGAATGGCAAACAAATTGTATCACAAAAATGGGTTGAAGTATCTACAAAACTTGACACCTCTGATGGCAGCGCACGCTTTTATCAATATCAATGGTGGTTGCCATCACCTAATGAAGACTTTATGGCGGAAGGTATTTTGGGACAATTTATTTATGTCAATCCAACAAAAGACTTAATCATTGTAAGACTTGGAAAGTCTGAAGGTAAGGCCGATTGGTGGTCAATATTCACCTCTTTAGCAACAGCTTACTAAAAATGACTCGAAACTTTAATAGGAGCCATGACTATCCAGATGGTACTGTTAGAAAATTTAATAAGACAATTGGTTTTTTACAATCAAATAATTTTATAGCCAAAAGTCAATTTAAAAATACATTTTAGAAAACCATCAATCATTAAAATATAACATGAAAAAAAGCATACTCATCAAAAACATAAGCATTGTAAATGAAGGAAAAATTAGTGTTGCGGATCTGCTAATAGAGAATGGTATTATTGAAAAAATTGGACAATTAAATGTCCCGAGTAACACTGTTATAATTGATGGTACAGGAAAGTATCTATTGCCAGGTATTATAGACGGACAAGTGCATTTTCGCGAACCAGGTCTAACTCATAAAGGAGACATTTATACCGAAAGTAAATCTGCAATTGCTGGTGGGGTAACCTCATTTATTGATATGCCCAATACATTTCCGAATACCTTATCTATTGAACTTTTAAATGAAAAATATAAAATAGCATCTGAAAAATCTTTGGCCAATTTTGGTTTCTTTTTAGGAGTTAATGGTGATAATTTAGATGAAATCATCAAACTCGATACTGCTAAACTATTGGGTATTTCTGATGACGGACTTTACTTTACAAAAAAAGGAAACCTACTTGCCGACAACCCAGAAATCATGGAAAAGCTTTTTGCAAACTGCAAATCAATTATTGCCATTCATTCGGAAAAAGAGCAAATTATAGAAGAAAATGAGAAACATTACAAAGAAATATTTGGGGAGAATATCCCTATGGAATATCACCCAATTATAAGGAGCGAAAAGGCTTGCTATGAAGCAACCAAAAGAGCAATTGAAATAGCCAATAAATACAATGCAAGACTTCACCTATTGCATTTAACTACCGAAGTAGAAACGCATTTATTTAGAAACGATATTCCCTTGACACAAAAAAGGATAACAACAGAGGTTTCGGTACATCACCTATGGTTTTCTGATAAAGATTACAAAGATTTAGGAACACGCATAAAATGGAACCCTGCTATAAAGACAGAGAAGGACCAAAGAGGTCTTCTAAAAGCATTATTAGACGACAGGATTGACATTGTAACAACAGATCACGCACCTCATACTTTAGAGGAAAAACAAAAACCTTATTTTCAGTCAATGTCGGGTGCTCCTATCGTTCAACATTCATTAAATATAATGCTTGAATTCTACAAACAAGGGCTTATTACATTAGAGAAAATAGCAGAAAAAATGTGTCACAATCCGTCAACACTCTATGGCATTAATAAAAGAGGTTTCATTCGTGAAGGTTTCTTTGCTGACTTAGTTATCGTTGACTTAAATGCTAGTTGGAAGGTTGATAAAAGTAATATTTTATCTAAATGTGGATGGTCGCCATTGGAAGGAACAACATTTCAATCAAAAGTAACACATACACTTGTCAATGGTCATTTGGTATATAACAATGCTGAATTTGACGAAACAAAAAAAGGGCAAGCATTGGTAAAATCAAATCAATAAATAAAATTAATGCAGCTATTTCAGGATAGAAAATTGATCATAGCTACTATGCATCGAAAAGAGCTTGTAATAGCACCCATTCTTGAAAAAGAACTTGGTGTCTGTTGTTATATAGATGATACATTTGATACAGATGCATTTGGAACTTTCACTAAAGATGTAGAAAGAGTACTTGACCCTGTTGCTACAGCAAGAGAAAAATGTTTGCGTGCAATGAAGCTAAACAATTGTGATTTAGGAATTGCTAGTGAGGGTTCATTCGGACCACATCCTACTTTACATTTTATAAATGCAGATGATGAATTTTTAATTTTTATAGACCTAAAGAATCAAATCGAAATAATCGCAAGAGAATTAAACACATCAACTAATTTTAATGGGAAACAAATACAAAATCAATCAGGGCTTCTTGAATTTGCAGAACAAATTGGTTTCCCAGAACATGGTTTAATTCTGCGCTTAAAAGAGGATGACAACACAGCAATTTATAAAGGTATAATCGATATAGAAACTTTAAAAAAAACATTTGACCACCTCTATTTAAGATACCATTCTGTTTATGTAGAAACCGATATGAGAGCGTTATTTAATCCGACAAGAATG
>CANHRW010000151.1 GCA_947462865.1 Bacteroidota bacterium
AAATATGAAGAAAAGGTTGAAGCAAAGTCTCCAAACAAAATTGTTCAATCTCCTTCGCAAGCCCCTGTTTTACAAGATACATTGAAAGTAGCATCCGTTCAAAGATACGAGGCCCGAGATTTTGTAGAATTGTCAAGTAAAGGCATGCCCAAATTGGCGGTAAAACCCGTTCAAAATCCTTCTGTCAATACCAATTCTAAGCCGAGTGTTATGGCTAGAAAATCTGGAGGTTATAGAGCTAAATTACAGCAAGAATTAGACAATAAAGAAGCTTTGGCAACTCAACTAAAGCTTCCTGATACTTTAACAAAGGTTCAAACACAACCACTTGCTGTGGTGCCTCAAAATTTACCAGTTCCTGCCAAGCCAATTGCTCAAACTATTTCAACTAGAGATACTGTTTCAATGGAACTGATAGACAAAACGATTGGAACTCAAGCGCCTAAATTGAGTGCCAAACCAGTAACAACTGAAACTGCAGGTGCTAAACCCAAAAAACTGGTTAAAAACTCGGTTATCTCTGGTAGAACAACAGATAAATTGATTCCAAAAGAAAACCAAGTTGCTGCTGATTACATTACAGATGTTTATGATAAAAAGGGGGAGATTAAAATTGCCCAAGATTTATCTATTCTTAAAGACACCATTGACAAAAATGAGGAAAAAGCCTTGCAGATTTATGTAGTTACAGAGCCTCAGACCGTAAAAAAATTAGCAGCCATTCTAAAAATTGATCCTAAATTAATTTATGATGCGAATGATTTTAGTTCGCCCAATTTATGGCCAGGTCAGAAAATTTGGATTCCAGAAGGTGCTGCTGCTTTAGAAACTACAATTAGTCATTTAAATGAGAGTCAAAAGGCTCAAAAGGCAAAAAGAAATAGTAACCTAAACCAAATTATTAAAGCCGAAAATGACGAAGAGGGTTTTTCTGCTGTTGATTTAGAAACCGACTCTTTTGTGGTTAAAAATGAACCCAAAGAATTATTAGCTGAGGTTGATAACATGGAGACAATTGATACTTCAGATTACAGACCAGATTTAGAAAAATTACGCATAGGAGCAGGTGTTCAAACCTCACAGCATGTATTTGTAAATAGAGAGGTAGATACTTCAATTGCGAAGCACTATGGAGAAATTGGCGAAGTAGGGGTTAGAATTTTAAATGATTTTAGCTTTTACGATGACAATGCCATTACCTATTCAGCCATAGATTTTAGAGAACAACATTTGGCAGTAGATGAATGGGCTGTAAATGCGGCAGATAGCAATGCTACTTATTTTAAAAAGGAATCAAGTAAACAAGGTCCTGGAGATAGACAATTTACCCATGTAGTTAAAGATGGTGAAACTTTGTTGTCTATTGCTAAAAAATATGATGTTACCCAGTCTGATTTGGCCAATTGGAACAATTTATTGAAATACCGTTTAAGAACAGGACAGGAGCTTATTGTCAATCAAATTAGAGGTAAATTATCTTATTACGAAAGGTCACTAGAAAAAAATCAAAATAAAACAGTTTTGCCTCTTGAACTTTCAGATAATAAACAAAATGGTTTGGCATATTATAACCCTTCAGATAAACTCAAAGGTGTGCTAATGAACAATGTTCCTATTGGTAAATGGATTCAAATCCACAACAATGACAAATTTAAAAAACGTGTTGTTCAGGTATTAGGTCCTCTCCCTAACAATGCACCAAAAGATTGTTTGTTGATGATAGATAAATACACGGCATCTAATCTTGAAATCAAAAATATAACCTCTAGGGTTTCTGTAAATATTGCTGAAATTAGATAATGACTGCTGTATTTTCAATTCCTCAAATTTCATTGCATTCAAATGAAATTGACCATAAGGATTGCTTGTTTTCTATATTAATACCAAGTTGGAATAATTTAGACTTACTTAAAATTTGTGTAAATAGTATTGAGAAAAATAGCCATTACAAACACCAATTGATTATTCATGTCAATGAATCAACAGATGGAACACTTGAATGGGTTCAGTCCAAAGGCGTAGATTATACTTTTTCATTTGAAAATGCAGGTGTTTGCGCCTCTTTAAACGCGGCGTCGAAACTGGTGCGTACACAATATGTTGTTTATTTAAATGATGACATGTATGTATGTCCAGAATGGGATGCACATTTGTATGCAACTATTCAAGAAAGGAATGATGATTTGTTTTATTACTCAGCAACCATGATAGAGTATGAGTTGAGTAAAAGTAAAGCGGTATTGTCTCCCCATTATTTTGGCAATCTTCCTGAAAATTTCAATGAGAATGCTCTGCTTGATTTTGTTCGTAATGACTTAAAAAGCCACGATTGGTTTGGGTCTTGTTGGCCACCAAGTATTTGTTCCAAAAGGGTATGGGACGCAGTGGGTGGATATGATGAAAAGTACAGTCCTGGGTTTTATTCAGACCCTGATTTTGGGATGAAATGTTGGCAGTTGGGCATCAGAGATTTTAAAGGAATTGGCAAAAGTTTGGTCTATCATTTTAAATCAAAATCAACCCAAAGAGTTATTCGAAACAATGGGCGTAAACTATTTGCTCAAAAATGGGGATTACCCGCATCCTATTTTTACAATCAAATGCTTCAAATGGGAACTGAGTTTACAACTGAAAAAACGCTCAAGTTAACCAAAAATTTTAGCTATTGGATTGCTAGGTTAAAAGCAAAGTATTTGGTTAAATAAGCTTCATTAAATTGCTTGTACCAATCGTTCTTTTTACAGTAAATCCCTCACCATATTTTACACCAATGATTCTGCCAAATTCAATGGCCCTACCTTCAATGAATTTTAAAAAGTGAGGGCTTGAAATAGGTGTTTCTGGTTCTTCAGATCCTGGGTTATAAAACTGACTTTTAAAAGCCAAAATGCTTTCTATTTTTTTATCGTAATAAGGGCTGATATCAAACACAACATCTGGTTTGGTCATTCTATCTTGAATATAATGGTAAACTTGTTGAGGCCTCCAGGCGAGCTGGTTTTGTCCGTTTTCAATTGTTTCTATTTTTTGTAAGCCGGATAAAAAGGCGGCTTCTTCAATTAAATCGGCAGCTCTTCCATGATCTACATGGCGGTCTTCTTGCGCGTTGCTTAAAATAATTTTAGGCTGGTATTTTCTAATACATGCAATGATTTGTAGCAAGGTTTCTTTGTCTTTTCTGAAAAATCCATCTGCCAAACCCAAGTTCTCTCTCATTTCAATACCCATGATTTTACTAGCAGCATTGGCTTCAGCTTGTCTGGATGCGGTACTTCCTCTTGTGCCTAATTCTCCATTAGTCATATCAATAATTGCAACGGAAAACCCCAATGCAAGATGTGCCATGATTGTGCCACTACAGCCTAATTCTGCATCATCTGGGTGTGCAGCAAATACCAAAATGTCTGTTTTGTTTACCATAAGTAAGGCAAAGATATCTATTTTATTGAGCTCAATGTTGCACGAAATAGTTGTAAGCTATCAAATTCTTTTCATGCACCTGTTTAAAAATGATGGTTATTTGGGGATTGAATTTTACATTTGTTATTCAATTTAATACAATAGATGCAAGTTTTAATCATGGCCTCCCAATTGATTTTGGGAATTTCAATCTTAGTTATTTTACATGAATTTGGACATTATTTAGCAGCCCGTGCCTTTGGAATAAAGGTTGAGAAATTTTATTTATTCTTTGATGCTTGGGGTTTTAAATTGTTTTCATTTAAACACAAAGAAACCGAATGGGGTATAGGTTGGTTGCCTTTAGGTGGCTATGTTAAAATTGCAGGAATGATTGACGAAAGTATGGACAAAGACCAAATGGCTTTGCCTGCTCAACCATGGGAATTTAGAAGCAAACCAGCATGGCAAAGATTAATTGTCATGATAGGAGGCGTCTTGGTAAACATCGTTACCGGAATTGTAATTTTTGCCATGTTGAGTTATTCGTATGGAGAAAAATATACAATCAACTCATCACTTAAAAATGGAATTGTACCCTCTGAATTGGCTCAGTCATACGGATTTCAAACAGGAGACAAACTAGTTTCAGTTGATGGAGAAGCTATTAAACGTTTTGAAGATGCCTTAAAAATAGGGCATATTCTATCTGATGGGGTTCAGTATAAAGTGCTTAGAAACAACCAAGAAGTAAGTGTTTCAATTCCTCCAGATTTTGCAGAAAAACTAGGAAGTGCTAAGGCTGAATTTTTTATGCCACGTATGCATTTCTTTGTTGCTGAGTTGACTCCAGGTTATCCAGCCGAGAAAGCTGGCCTTGAGGTAAATGATCAAATTCTTAGTGTTGATACAATGGCTGTTCAATTCTTTGATGAGTTCAAACAAGCCATACAAACAAGAAAAGGGTTGTTGACAGCTTTTCAAGTGAAGAGGGGCGAACAAGTTATTGTTCTGAATATAGCAATTGACAACAATGGTATGATTGGTTTTAAGCCAGATTCTAAAGATTTTGAATACGAAACCATCGATTACGGATTTTTTGAATCTTTCCCAATTGGATTCAAAAGAGCGGTGGAAACCATTGATGCTCAAATTAAAGGATGGGGAAAAATTTTCAATGGTGACATTGCGGTAAACAAAGCGGTTCAAGGGCCAATTGGCATTGCTAAGTTTTACGGAGGAGAATGGATTTGGAGCCGTTTCTGGTTATTTACTGCATTGATATCTTTGGGTTTGGCCTTTATGAATATTTTACCCATACCAGCATTAGATGGTGGTCATGTTGTTTTCTTATTAATTGAAATAATTGTTGGAAAACCATTGAGTGAAAAATTTCTAGAAAAAGCCCAATTAATTGGGATGATCATACTATTAACCCTAATGGTTTTAATATTTGGCAATGATCTAATTGGATTATTCATAAATTAAATTTAACCATAATGCGGTGTCCATGGCCTCAAAATGATGCATTGATGACTGATTACCACGACCACGAATGGGGTAATCCGGTACATGATGACAAGAAGCATTTTGAAATGTTGTTATTGGAGAGTTTCCAAGCCGGATTGACATGGAAAACCATCTTACACCGAAGAGAGGGATTTAGAAAAGCATTTGCAGATTTTGAAGTTAACTCAGTGTCACAATTCTCTATACATGATATTGAGCGACTTACTTTAGATGTGGGTATAATCAGACACCGACTCAAAATTGAAGCAGCCATAGGCAATGCCAAAGCTTTTATTGCAATTCAAAAAGAGT
>CANHRW010000152.1 GCA_947462865.1 Bacteroidota bacterium
AAAATTAGAGAAAAAAATAGTTTTATTCATCTAAAATTTAATCGGTTTTAATATGCAGTAAGGGTCGTTTTTACCCAACAAAAAAAATTGCACGCTTGCGCGCAAATAGTTGAATTTTTGGAGTAACTGCGCTTGTTTTAAAATAACTAATTCAACCTAGACTTTAATTAGTAATCTATAACTATAAGATTTTATCATTAAACCTGTTGAATAAATCTTATTTGTTGAAATTGATAGTTTAATTAATAATTTTACCAGTATCAAAACTTTAATTATGAAACAATCTATCTACCTACTTTCACTCCTGTTTATCATCAGCTCGTGTTCTACATTAGTTAATTTTGATGATATCACTAAAAGAGCAGACGCTAAATACAAAATTATTCCAAATGGAAAGGCTAGCTATATAGCTACGGTTCCAGCAATAAGTATTACAAAAAAACACCTAATATCAACTTATGCTAAAGATTACTTTTATAACTTGAGTGATTCTATAAATGAAAACCAAAAGATAATGTGGTATCTAAATAGTTTAACTGATATGGATGAAGATGCTCTTTTTGATAGCATTGGAACAATACATGTATATTTTGATGAACGAAATCTCAACCCTAATTCAAAAATTGATGCATTCTATTATTGGGACTACAGTAATATTCGGTTTTTGGTTCCATTTCTACTATTTGGAAACGAGGAACACAAAAGAAACCAATGCGTCAATAGAGCAATAGAAGCATGCTATAGAAACAATATGGATGCAGTTGTGATCTCTCCTACTCTCCATCACTTTAAACTATACAATATTCTCACCCTTACAAACAAAAATTGATGTCATTTATGGTGATATCAATTTCTTTTATCAAACAATCTATGAAAGGTTACAATATCCTATATTCAACCACTAATTATATGGTATCTTTATCTCTTTGGTTGAAAACAATGAAATTTACTCTATTTGAAATACTTCGTTAAAACGCCACATAAGTAAACTCATAATCACCCACTGTTGACAGAAGCTTGAGTTGGGATTCGGTAATTTCAACGGTATAATTTGCAGAACCATCTATGGTTAAGGTTTTTTCGTCTGATGATAAGCTCCAAGTGCTTCTTTTATCGCTGGTTAAATTGGAACATTTGACACGAGTCGCAATGAACTGATAAGTGCCGTTACTTGAAAATAGATAATAATCGTCTTTCTCACAATCTTGCAAAGAGGTTTCTATGCCATTGTGTTTAAAAGTTGACCAAGCCCAGTTATGAGACACTAATATACTTTTCTTTGACAGAACTGTGGTTTCCTTTTCGCAAGCAACAATTAATAAAAACACAGAAACAACCAGTACCGCATAAAAGCGGTTTAAAATTTGTTTGACACGCATGCTCATATAAAAGTAAATAACTTAAGGCGATAATATTAGATTGAAGATGAATGAATACTGATTCACTCATACAAATATAAATCAATCTGAATATAACAGACTATTCCTGGTATACGATAAGTATTAGGTAGTTTTAGCAAGGTGTTGTGAAATCATTCATTTTTATTCCTGTAAAATAAATGCATCATTACAAAATGAGGCAAACTGATACTGGCCAAAAATATAAAAAAATAGGCCAACAGATGACTCATTTTACTGTGATTTGCTATGTAAATGAAAGCGATAAAAAAAAATACAGCAGCAATGGTGAAAGGAAAGGCTTTTCTGTATAGGATTAGATTGGATAATTTTAATTCACTTTGAATATGATTCCAGGCATTTACGCTGTGCTGTGCTATAAAATAAAGGCCAAATGCCAAAGGTAGAGGGGTTAAAATGCCTAACAATAAAATAAACAATAAGCCTCTGTATTTATACAAATTTTGTGACAAGCCATTTAAGATCAAAACCAAAAAAGAGGCTGTTGCAAAATACATTGAATAGGCCTGCAGATTCATAGTAAGTTCTTCCGAAAATTTAAACTTACTAATAATTGAAACCAACTCAATAGACTCTATAACATGTGTTGAAATGATAAATGTTAAAATAGATGCACCCAGTAATGTTGATACCAGATAATGCTTAACAGGGGAAAGCTTTGTATTAGATTGAACCAGTTCTGATTCTCCAAAATGAAATGATGAATAAATCAAAAAAACAAGAAGCGACAATACAGGAATCAAATACCATAGTATAAAATAAATCAGTACCATTAAGAAATACTTTGTTATAAATTTAAATGGCTGCTCATTTTTATTTTGTGATACAAGTTGATCAAGCGAACCATGAGGCAAACCTATACTCAATAAGCCAACTACCATAGCAGATACCATAAAGTAATGAGCTATAGAACTATCATTGTTAGCTAAAAATAAATAAATAAGAACAGTCAGTAACGATAAGGTATAGCGCACTAAACCACTGGTCATTAAATGCTTAAAAAGGGCTTTTAAAAAGGGTACAATTGGCAACTTTAAAAACAACTGAATTTCTTGCTGGATGGAAGATTTTTCATCTAAAAATTTCAATACATTCTTTATGGACGAGGTTTTAAAAAGAGCTGTAAATATGGTTTTTCCTGCTGCTGGCCAATCTCGTAAAATGATTAATAACAAAGTATCATAAAAATAAAACCGTGATTGTTTAGTTGTTTGCAGTTGATTGATTGCTGTCAATTCTCCTTTTTGGAATTGTTCTGAAACTTTCTCTGCAAAAGCATACATGTTCTTAAAGCCATACCCGGTACTTGGTTTAATCATATTTGCCCTTGTACCGGTATGTAAAACATTTTTTAATTGAGCCGGTGGGTACACATAAGAACTCATAGGAATACAACCAATCTCTGTATGCAGTAATTCATAATTACCAAATTCATTTTTAATATATGCATCTAATACTTCATTTGCATAGGACCCCTCAACTAACTTATCGCCAAAACGAGTTAGCTCAATTAAGGCTTCGTTTTTGGATAATGGAATGGTATAAATAAATTGGGTGTAATTGTTTTGGTCAATATTAAAATTCATCATTTCAATATCACTTGTATCAAATACATCTTTTTCGCACCTCACATGGTAACCAATAAATGATTGTTTTAAGGTGATGTATTTAGCTGATAAATTTTGATAGGCAATAGGCCTGCTGTCAAAAACATAATGAGCCTTGATGGTTTCTGTTTCAAACGCAACACAAGCATACAAATCATGTGGGCTTATTTGAACGACTGGCTTGTTATATTTAGTAACGTTTTCTGCCTGAATATATTCAGTCGCAAAATTATATAAATCTATACTTTGTATACAGTAATAATTGGCTAATTCTGTTTTTTGTAAGTCGTTAGATTTTATACTTACTGTGTCAAATTTTCTATGGATGATAGAACGGCAATCAGCTACAATGCTATCGTTTGCATCTGCCCAAAAACAATATGTCTTGTCATTGATTGATTTGGCATCTGGTTCTATTACGGCTATTTTTTTATTTTTAAAAACACCTCTTTTACTAAGTGCAATCAATAAAAGTATATTACTTGCTCCCATTCCTATGAAAGCAAAATCATATTCAATTGGTTGATTGGAATTAGAAGACATGGCTAATAATTAAAAAGTTGATTCTAAAAAAAGAGGGTTATTTTAAATTAAAATAACCCTCTTTCGTTTAAGTAGTATTTTTTAATTACCCTTCAGAATTTCTGCTTAATGAATAAATCACAAGACCAAATCCTATTTTGTTTATAGCATCAGCTATGTTGTAAACAATATCCATAGAATGTGCAGCAGCAGCAGGATCAGAAACCAATTGCATGCCAAACAATCCACCTGGGGTTCCTAAAATATAACCCAATGGATAAATTGCCCAACCTACCAATACAAACCAAGCCAACACTCTTGTTGCTTTTGCAACTTGAGAACCTGCTGTAACAGACAATTGTGCAACCTCTCCAAACCAAACCAAGTAAGCAATGTAAAAATAAGCAGCACCTGAAATTACTCCCCACATTACACTGTTTCCTCTGTCAATGGTTTCACCAAAATAACCTGTGATTAACATCACCAAAGAAGCAACAATCAATTTCCACAATAAAGAAATTTTAGCGCCAGACTTTTTGGTAATCAAATAAAATTCTACGCACATTAAAGGTACAGTTAGAATCCAATCTACATATCTAAAGAATGTAGGTGATTCACCTGTTTCTAAATTGTAACCTCTCATGTAGTAGTAGTGAACTGCTGCAATAAAAGTGATTAAACCTGACACAAGTACAGAAGTTCTCCATTTTTGAGATGTATTACTGAGCTCAAAAAAGAAAAATACTGAGGCAGCCATCATGGCCATTGTTCCAATAAAGAACGTGAATGCAACGTAATTGTCGCTTGCAATTTTTAAATGTTCCATTTTTAAATTTTTAAATTTTACCTACTCTTATGGATTTTCGGAATCTCCTTTGGTGTTGATTAATTAAGTCAACAGCATAACAACAAGGTTTACATCAAATTGTTTTTCAGGAACTTATTAAAATGTGTCAATGCGTGCCCTGATTGAGATTGGGGCCAAAAATAAATTGTAACCCTAACGTTTATTTTAAAAAACCAATCCTCTTTTAAAAAATTATATCATGAAAAGGCATTTAGTGATAACTCATTTTTGAATAAACATGTCTATTTATAAGAATGAATTTTGTTTACTTAACGTAATAACTATGGAGAGTAGGCAATAAATAATCATTACAATCAAGGCCAATGGTATCAATGGTAATTTTACTGATCATTGGCTTACACCAAAACCAGCATCAATTTTAGTCGATAAAAACTTGGTAATTGATGGTACTTAATGCGCAATGATTAACCTGCGAAGGGTTTCTTGTGTGCCTGATTTAATTTTAAGAATATAAACCCCATCTTTGAGTCCAGAGCCATCTACCGTAACGTTTTTTGTATGTGTATTGACTGTTTGTAGGATTTTACCATTTAAATCCATCAAACCAATTTCATAAAACCCCTTTTGTTCAAATTCAATCTGAATCATTCCTTCTGCGGGGTTTGGATAAATTTGTAATTGCAATTGATTTTCAATTTCAAAGTTACTATTGGCTAGCCTTTTGGCACTGGCTGTTCTGCAATTTTCAAAATTGCGCATCAAATCAAAATAATCACCGTTTTCGAATGAAAGTGTTTGCTCACTTGTCTTTAATCCACTTAACAAAGAAACACCAACAATACTATTGCCTGGGTTAT
>CANHRW010000153.1 GCA_947462865.1 Bacteroidota bacterium
GCAATTTCAGCCAAAGTATTTGTGTAATAAGAAAAGACATCTTCACTTTTCATCTTACTCATTTGTTTGAGTAGGTTGTCGTATCTTTTACTTAAATCACTGATACATACTGTTAACGCTTTGCCACCTGTTTTCATTTGAAGTAGTTCCAGTTTAATTTTATTCTTCCAAAGCAAATCATATGTTTGATAATTTTCTGGCCAAATTGCAATCTCTCTGTTGGTTAGAAAAGAATCATTTACACTAAAATCAAAAGATGTTTGTAAGAGTTCTTTGGTATATTGAATACGTTCTTGAACCCTGTTTTGATACAAATTATAAATATCAAAAAGTTTATCCACTTTCCCTTGTAAGATATCGTCATCTAATTCATGCTTGAAAGTAGCAAAATTGTCAATGTCTTGTTTTAAAAAATACACCTTGGAAGGGTCAAGGTTTTTGATATATTCATTGAGTAAGTTTTCTGATAATAAGTCGTCTATGGCTAGTTTTCTGTAGTGATAACCATTTAAAATTTGTCCAGCTAATTGATACACCATTGGGTGTTGTGGTTCAGGGCTGAATTTTTTAAGTACTACTTTTGTACTGTCAGTGGCAAATAAAAATTGATGAAATACGAGTAACAAAATAACGAGGGTTGAAATGCGTTTTTTCATACTGGCAAATTAAATTAAAAATTAGATTCTTGGTGGTAAATACAAGGAATATTGGATTGATGTGCATAATTTAATCATTCAATCCTTTTCCTAATTTAATTTTTGCTTCAAACTTTTTGATCCTACTTATTCGAGTTTGAGTCTGTTTGGCTCCAGTAAAAAATAAGCAATAACCTCTTTGTCTCCCTGGTGTTAGTGCATTAAATGCATTTTCAAGCGTTTTGTCTTGTTTGAAAATTTGAAGCAGTTCATCTGGGATATGAATTACTGGCCTCTTTTTGACCAATGAAACTGGACTGTTAGTTTGAATATCAATAGCCTCTTTGATAGTAGCCTGAATAATTTCAAGTTGACTTACAATTTCATTTGTACTTCTAAATTCTATGCGTCTTCCAGATTGAGCGTTTTCGCCTGGCTTTTTTAAAATAGATGTATGGTCAGTTAAAAGATGACCATTAAAAAATTCTAATGAACAAAACTCTTTGAAAACTGCCAACATTATTAGGTTTTTCTTATTTAGCGTATAAGTTGGAAAGCCCCATTTAATTTCTTCCTCAAGACCAGATGCCATTAATAGTTCTCGCAATAAATGTAATTCTTGACTCCAGGGATTTACTTTACAAGCTGGAGTTGCTGCCAGTTTACATCTTCCACAACCTTCTACAAGAAATTTATCTACAGCAGTATTCATAGGGTTTGTATCGATCAATTGATGGTTCAAATTAGCATGAAAAAGTGGGAATAAAAAAAGCCCTCTAGATAAAGAGAGCTTTTTTTGCGGTGCGGACGGGACTCGAACCCGCGACCCCATGCGTGACAGGCATGTATTCTAACCAGCTGAACTACCGCACCAATTGGGGAGTGCAAATGTAACAAACTCTTTTATTTTGTCAAGCATCTTTTGAATAAAAAATGTTAGAATAATCATTTTAGACCATTAAATTGGCTTAATCACCTCGTTTTGAGTTGAAAATGATTTGAGTATAAATAAAAACTTTGCAAAAACTGTGCTTTTTCTCAAATTGCAGGTCTAATTGAAAGATTAGATCCTAAATAAAATAAAAAATGACAAGTTTCGATTTTGAAAAATCAATACAAGAATTAGAAGAACAATTGGCTGAATTTGAAAAGAGCCAAGAAAAGGGCAAGATAGATTTGTCCGATAAAATAGAAGAGATCAAAAGTAAAATTCAAGAAGAAAAAGTAAAGGTATATGGCAATCTAAATGGTTGGCAAAGGGTTCAAATAAGTCGACACCCAGAAAGACCATATACCTTAGATTATATTGAAAATTGTTTTGACGATTTCATTGAATTTCACGGAGATAGGGGTGTTAAAGACGACAAAGCGATGATAGGTGGATTGGCCAAACTCAATGAGCAATCAGTGATGGTAATAGGTCATCAAAAAGGTAGAAATACCAAACAAAGACAATACAGAAATTTTGGAATGCCAAACCCTGAAGGATATAGAAAAGCGTTACGCTTGATGAAAATGGCTGAAAAATTTGGTATTCCTGTGGTTTGTTTAATAGATACTCCAGGAGCATCGCCTGGTTTAGAGGCAGAAGAACGTGGACAAGGAGAGGCCATAGCTAGAAATTTACTGGAAATGTCTGTTTTAAAAGTACCCGTAATTTGTATCATTATAGGAGAAGGTGCCTCAGGAGGTGCACTAGGAATTGGTATAGGAGATAAGGTTTTAATGATGGAAAATACTTGGTATTCAGTTATTTCTCCTGAATCATGTTCATCTATACTTTGGAGAAGTTGGGAGCACAAAGAAAAAGCTGCTGAAGCATTAAAACTAACAGCAAATGATATGCTGGGTAACAAATTAATAGACGGAATTATTTCAGAACCTTTAGGGGGAGCACACCAAGATACTTCAATTACTTACAAGTTATTTAAAGATGGATTGTTACATGCTTTTGATGCTGTTCAAAAGGTGCCTATTGAAACTTTGATAGAACAAAGAATTCAGAAGTTTTCTGAAATGGGTGCGTTTGATGAATAAATTATTTTTTTAACAAGCTCAGACTATCAGGACCCAAATTGAATAGTAAATCAAGTATTGAAAGGTTTTGAATACGTCCAAATTTTTCTTCAAAAACTTGCCAATACTGAATGGGTGTGATGAGTTCGTTTTCTCTGCTTTTATTTTTAGGGTTGAAATTGAATCTAAAATCAATCATTTCAGTTGTTTCTGAAATATATGCTGAAGAAAATTGAAGTGGTTGTTCTAATTTCAAACATTTTAAGATCAATTTTAATACTGTAAGGTTGAATTCATATAAACTTTCAAACGTATTGTCTTTGTAAATGCGAATAAAATAATCGGCATAAAATTCAAAATAAGCTGATTTGCCATAAGCCGATTGGATGCTTTGCCAATGTTGGCTTCTCCAATCAAAATCATTTTCAATAGCAATGGAAGCATACAATTGTTTTGCCCCATTTTTTTTAACTGGGATGATGAGGTCTAATTCTCCGTTTGCTCCCAATATTTTACAACGGTTTCTGTAAGTTTGTTTGTTGTAATGGTCAAATTTTTCTAATGTACAATCTGGTAGCCTGACATAGTGTTGAAACCAAGCAATACAAGGTAAATAATGAAGGGTAAATAAATTGCTCATAAGGTTATTTTGTGAATGCCCGCCGAAAAATTCTCAAAACAAAGTGATTTAATTTTTAAATAATCCGATTCATTTTTTACAAAATCAATGGCACTACAATCTAATAAGATAATGCGCATATCTTGCTGCTGATGCATGTATTCGAAATAAGCCTTTTGCAAGCGTTCAAGATAGTCGGCATCTATAGATTGTTCGTAAGACCGGCCTCTGTTCTTTATTTGCCATAGCAGTTTTTCAATGGGATTGTGTAAATAGATTAACAGATCAGGTTTACGCAATTGCAATTGAATAATGCTAAAAAGCTTTACATACAAATCGTACTCATCTTCGTCTAAATTAACTTTAGAAAAGAGTAAACATTTGGCAAAAATATAATCGCTCACCAATTGATTGTTAAACAATTCAAGACTGTTGAGTTGCAGCTTTAATTGATTAAACCTAGCTGCTAAGAAACTCATTTCAAGTGGAAAAGCATACCTTCTCTGGTCTTCATAAAATTTAGGAAGAAAGGAATTGTCTTCAAATTCTTCTAATAAAATTTTACCATTTAAATCGGTTACAAGTTGATGAGCCAAGCTTGTTTTTCCTGATCCGATATTGCCTTCAATGGCAATAAAAGGGTATTTACAATTGGTATGGTAATTTCCTATATCCATATTTTTTGTACTTCTTCAACAGCCAACTCATCGTTACAAGTAGCCAGTAATTCTTGGATAGTGACGTTTTTACCTGGGTAAATAAACTCAGGAGCCAATTGATTCAAAGGAATTAATGTGAATTTTCTGAACGGAATTTGAGGATGTGGAATGGTTAATTCTGAAGTCTTTAATTCAATTGAGTCGTAAAATAAAATATCGATATCAATGATGCGTTCTTCCCATCTTTGACTTCTGATTCTTCCCATTTTGAGTTCTATCGACAATAATTTTTCAAGTAAAATAGTTGGTTCTAAATCGGTTTCTACGAGCAGAGCCGCATTTAAAAAATCGGCTTGATCAGTTTTACCCCAGGCTTTTGTTTGGTATATAGAGGAAACAGCAAGTATTTGAACGGGCATTTGTTCTATTTCTGAAACGGCTTGTTTCAAGTTCAACTTTGCTTGGCCAATATTAGATCCAAGAAGTAAATATGCCAAATGCGATTCCATTATGATTGCGCATGATTAGCTGTAATTACCCATTGAACGGTATTGCGCGTTTTCTGCTCTAACAATACTTTCTGTGCAGCTACATATTCAGGAATTGAATTGTTTTTAGCAAAACTGATTGTGAATAATTCAACAAACTGATTCACCTTTATTTCGTAATGTAAGGCTAATGCTAGCATTAATTCTTGTACCCTGGTTTCATGTTGATTGATACAGACACTGAAACTGATAGCTGAATTCTGCATGAGATTTACCTTTATCTGAAATTGATTAAAAAGGGCAAATAAATCACTTAACCTGTCTTCACTCATAAAAGAGAAGTCTTTACATTTAATAGAAAGCAAAGTTTGGTCTTTCTTCAAAATATAAGCGGGAACAGCATCTTCTTGTTCAATTTCAACACCTACACAAGTGCCTGTTGCATCTGGGTTAATGAACGATTTCACAAATAAAGGAATTTGCTTTTGTTGTAATGGTTGTATGGTTTTTGGATGAATAATTGTTGCGCCATAAAAGGCCATTTCAATGGCTCTTGGATAACTTAGATTTTCAATTTTAATGGCATCAGGAAACAATTTAGGATCTGCATTCATTACGCCAGATACATCTTTCCAAATGGTCAATTCTTTTGCGTTTAAACAATTTGCAAAAATAGCAGCAGAATAATCAGAACCTTCTCTGCCTAATGTGGTTGTGAGGTTGTCATTGTTTTTTCCAATGAAACCTTGTGTAATCACCATTTGTTTTTTTA
>CANHRW010000154.1 GCA_947462865.1 Bacteroidota bacterium
GGATGCTATTGCGGTATTGATTCCGATGAGTTTCCCGTCTAAATCAACCAAGGCTCCCCCACTGTTACCTGGGTTGATTGCCGCATCTGTTTGAATAAATGACTCTATAGGAAATTGGTTATTAACGATATTGATATTTCGTCCTTTGGCGCTAACAATTCCGGCAGTAACTGTTGATGTTAAATTGAAAGGATTGCCAACTGCCAATACCCATTCTCCAATTTCAACTTGGTCTGAATTGCCCATGGTTAAATGTGGCAAATTGTTGGCCTGTATTTTTATCAATGCCAAATCAGTTGACGGGTCTGTACCTATTATTTTAGCCTGGTAAGAACGCTTGTTGTTATTGGTAATTACTTCTATTTGGTTGGCATCCTTAACCACATGTAAATTGGTCACAATGTACCCATCTGCTGTCAAAATTACCCCTGAACCTGAACTGGTGACAGGTCCTCTTTGACCAAAAAAATCAAAATTGTTCCAAAAATCAAAAAAGGGATCGTTATATCCCCTTTGTTGATTGCTCAAGGTTTTAATAAAAACCACACTTGGAGTTGCAATTTGTGATGCATTAACAAAATTGGCTTGAGCAATGGCCTGCCCTTGGTATTTAATGGGTGCAGCAGCCGTCTGCATGTTAGTAGATTCTAATTGAGTGAATACTACAGGAGCATACAATTTGCCATAAACAAATGCTCCAATCAAACCTCCGGTAAAACCGAGTAAAATTGTCAGTCCTTTTTTCATGTTGCGATGCGTTTAAAATTTAACTTTACCTTCCAAAAACAATGCCTAATTAGGGCGTAACATTAATTTTTAATTGTACATCAATTTCTGGCTGTTTAGGGTCATTGCTAATGATTTTAAATGACTTTTCGTCTGGACCGACAATGTTTTTCAAATCCCATTTTACTTTAACGGTGGCCTTCTCTCCTTTTTTCAAAACCATTTTATCGATGGTTGGGTATATGCAATTGCAAGAACGGACTAAGCGTTTGATGATTAAATCTCTCTTGCCTTTATTGACAACTTGAAAACTTCTTTCAGGATATTCAAAATAATGTACATCGCCAAAATCAATGGCACTTTTGTTTAAGAGCAAGGCTGGGGCTTTTTTTAAATCTGACTTGCTCAGTTTGCTAAAATCTTGAAAAACATCTGCATTGACATAGAATTTTTTTACAGGCAAGGTATCATCATTGGTATATACCAAAATCTCTTGTTTGATTTGTCCATAATCAGCCGGCTTTACAGGATAAAAATTTACATACAATGTTAAATCTGTATATGGTACCAAACGACTGGCATTTTTAGTTACCACAATGTTTGCAGGTGCTTCAATCTTTGAAATTTCTAATGTTTTAACACCTATATTAAAAATACCTATATAAGATGAATCATAGCCAGTATCTGGAATTCTACCAAAATTAAGCACATTGGTATTGACAGCAACATTGCCATATTGGTATTTATACATTTCTCCAACATCATTGCTATTCGGGATAACGTAACCAGTTATTTTTAGCACACGACCTGAAGGGGCTGTATTGGTCACTAAAGTTATTTCCTTAGTAAAAGGACCCTGTCTTCCCAAAGGTTGAAAAACAGCCTTGATTACTCCTTTTGCACCTGGAGCAATTGGGTCGTGTGGCCATTGAGTGGATGTGCATCCACAACTTGTTTTGACATCTTCAATTACCAAAGGGATAGAACCGGTATTGGTAAATTCAAAATCGTGGCTCACATAGCCTCCTCTTTCGTTGATATTACCAAAATCCCAAACCATGGCAGGAAATACTATTTGGGCAACTTTAGGTTTTTGTTCAGGTGTTTTGATACTTTTTTTCTGTGCCTGTAAAGTCAAACAGAAGCAAGTAAGGAGCATTAATAAATAACTTTTTTTCATTGTTGGTGACATTAGAAAATAACAATCAGTCAAGAAATTTGTTTGTCAAAAATAAGCGCTAGAGCTCAAATTGTCATGAAATCTTCCACTCAAAAACATCAGCATCTAATGCTACAGGAAAACGTTGCCTGTATTGTTGAAGTGCATTCACTGAAAGCGTTCCAAAAAATAATCCAGGTGCTGAAGCTGCATCCAATAAACAATCACCTGTAGGTTCAATAACAGCTGAATTGCCAATATGGTTTATTTGGTTGGCATCCATCCCTAGCCTATTAACAGCGATTACATATGATTGGTTTTCAATGGCTCTGGCTCTAGTTAATAATTGCCACTGCATGTTTCTAACAGCAGGCCAATTGGCAACCAATACAATGGCATCGTAATCATAGTTGGGAGTTCTTCTCATCCAAACAGGAAAACGCAGGTCGTAACATACAAAACAGGCCAATTTCCAACCTTTCAATTCTACCAACAGCTGCTGATTGCCTTTTTGATAATGGTTGTTTTCTTCACCCATTCTGAATAAATGTGCCTTGTCATAAAAATGGAACGATTCGTCGGGGCTGACCCATAAAAATCGGTTAAAAAAAGAATTGTTTGATGCATACATCATGCTCCCACAAACAACAGCCTTGTGCCTTTTGGCCCAAATTTTCATTTGTTGAATGCAAGCAGCATTAGATTCCTCATTGGCGAATTCAAAAGGCTTCATAGAAAAACCCGTCGTAAACATTTCAGGCAAAACAATTAAGTCTACTGGTTTTGAAATGGATTGTAGCAGCCC
The DNA here is from genome assembly GCA_947462865.1 of Bacteroidota bacterium. GTDB lineage: Bacteria > Bacteroidota > Bacteroidia > UKL13-3 > UKL13-3 > CAISCU01. The sequence continues at coordinate 2,691 of CANHRW010000154.1, forward strand.
ATCAAAATGTTTGAGGTTGGCAGCCATATCTTCCCAAAACAATTCAGTTTGAACCAAACATATAGATAAATCTGACAGCATAGCCTAAAGCTTCATTAATTTCTCTGCGGCTTTTTCAAGCGTTTCATTGCTTTTCGCAAAACAAAACCGTAACACATTGTTATCTGTTTTCATTTTGTAAAAGACAGATGTTGGAATGGAGGCAATTTTATAATCTTTGGTAAGTCTAACTGCAAAATCAAGGTCTCTTTCTAAAGTAATTTTGGCATAATTCAACAATTGAAAATAGGAGCCTTTGCATGGCAAAATTTTAAAATTAGAAGCCTTTACCAATTTCTGAAAATAATCTCTTTTTTCTTGGTAAAAAGCACTCAATTCTAAGTAATGTGAAGCATCATCTAAAAATTCTGCCATGGCATGTTGCATAGGTGTATTGGCACTGAATGCCATAAACTGATGTACTTTCCTGAATTCTTTTGTCAATGCCTCAGGCCCTAAAACATAGCCTAATTTCCACCCAGTAGTGTGATATGTTTTCCCAAAAGATGAAACAATTAAGCTGCGCTCAGCCAATTTAGGGAAACGGGCTACACTCTGGTGTTGGTAGCCATCAAATAAAATATGTTCATACACTTCATCACTGAGCACAACCACATCGGTATTGTCTAAGATTTTCTGAAGTTGTAGCATGTCTTCTGCTTCTAAAATACTACCTGTAGGATTGTGCGGAGTATTGATGACAATCATGCGGGTTCTGAAATTGATTAATTTTTTAACTTCATTCCAGTCTACTTTGTAATCGGGGTATTTCATTTCATAAAACACCGGCCTTCCTCCGTTTAATTCTATGGCAGGCACATAACTATCATAACATGGCTCCAATACAACTACTTCATCTCCTTCCGAAACAATCGCACTGATTGCGGCATACAATGCATGTGTACCTCCAGGAACAACAGTAATTTCTTTTTCAGGATGGTAAATGGCCCCATATAAACGTTCTGTTTTAAGGGCAATTTTTTCTCTCAAACTCATGAGCCCTGGCATAGGCGCATATTGATTAAAACCAGCCTTCATCGCTTTATTTACCAACTCTATTAACGCAGGATGACAATTGAAATCAGGAAATCCCTGAGCAAGATTAATGGCTTGTTGTTCATTTGCCAAAGCACTCATCACTGAGAAAATGGTAGTTCCAACACCTGGTAGTTTACTTTTTATAGACCCTGAAAATTGCATAATTTGTTCTGAAAGTACCCCAAGGTTAATAAATGCATTTGAATAGTTTTAAACACTTTATTAAACCTGCTGGTTATTTGGGTTTTAAAATCACAAAAAAACAGTTCACGCCTGGCAATCATTTAAAATAAGGAAACAATAGTTTGAAATGTGCTGCCTTTTAGGTAAAATCGAATTCTAAACAGAACAATATGTATTTAATAGCAGATAGCGGATCAACTAAAACCGATTGGTGTTTAACTGATGCAAAGGGTACTCAAAACCAAATATACCATACCATAGGCTATAACCCCTATTTTATAGATACAGAGGCCATATTCTATTCACTGTCTGAAAATCTATTAAAAAATTTAGACGCTTCATTGGTTACCAAAGTGTATTTTTATGGGGCCGGCTGTAGTACACCAGAAAAAAAAGACACTGTTAGAAAAGCCTTGTCGAGAAGTTTCCCAACTGCAGATGAAATTTTTGTAGGCCACGATTTACTTGCAACAGCCCGAGCCTTGTTAGGTAAACGAGAAGGATTTGCGGCAATTCTAGGCACCGGTTGCAATACTTGCATTTACGACGGCGATGATGTTTCAATGAACATTGATTCTTTGGGCTACTTACTGGGCGATGAAGGAAGCGGCAGTTATATTGGCAAAAAAATTGTTCGTGATTTTATGAGAGGCAGACTTGAACCTGAATTACAAGCACGTTTCAAAGAGCGTTTTCAAATTACAGACAACGAGCAAATTTTCCAGACACTTTATACCACTCAATTTCCAAACAGATATTTGGCAAGTTTCTGCAAATTTGCCGATGAATACGTAAGTCATCCTTATATCAAAAACAAAGTAAGGGATGGCTTTAGAGACTTTTTTAAAAACTTAGTAAGTAAATATCCAAACTACAAAGCATATGAGTTTAATTGTGTAGGTTCTGTTGGATTTGTTTTTAAAGATATTTTAGAAGAAGTGGCACTTAGTTTTGACATGAAAATAGGAAGGGTCATTAAATCTCCTTTAGAAGATTTGGTTAAATTTCATTTAGAAACGGTTTAAGATCTTATTGCTTAAGAAACAATGTAAAACTTTCATTGGATGCAATTACTTTGTATCCAAGCGAATCTTTTGTAGCAAAATTAAATTTATGTTCTAAATACATATCTGTACTGAGCGGATAGGTATCTTGTGTTGAATTGAGCAGTAACAAATACA
>CANHRW010000155.1 GCA_947462865.1 Bacteroidota bacterium
ACATATGATTTCAAAAACTCTCTGACAATAGGAGAGATGTCTTCCCATTGCGAATAAGCTGTTTTGGTAATTGAAACAAAATTATTCATAATAAAAACACCCTGTACAAAGCTAAATTCAAATAGGTTTGCAGCCAGTGGAGATACATGTGCTTTGTCTCTGCTTGGAAAATCCAAGGCATTGTTTGGAAGGATCATTCTGTTAAAAACAAACTTCATGGTTTCTGGATTTGGAGTTTGTTCTACGTATACGTCTAAAAAAGTTGTTTGTTCCATGTTGTTCATTTATTTAATTAACGCATTTTCATGTTTTTTGTTTGCCAGCTGACCACAAGCGGCATCAATGTCTTTTCCTCGGCTTCTTCTCACAGTGGCTTGAACACCATTTTTTAGCAAGAATTGAGCAAAGGCATCTATTTTATTGGCATTGGCTTTTTCAAACAAGCCATCCCCAGTTGGGTTGTATTCAATTATGTTCACTTTAGCCGGTACTTTTTTGCAAATAGCCAACAATTCTTTGGCATCAGCTATTGAATCGTTGAAATCTTTGAAAGCAATGTATTCAAAAGTAATTCGGTTTCGGGTGTTTTGATGAAAATAGTGTAAAGCATCTATAAGGGAAGCCAAAGAATTACTTTCGTTAATTGGCATGATGCTATTTCTTTTGTCATCATTGGCCGCATGTAAAGACAAAGCCAATCTGAACTTCACTTTGTCATCGGCTAATTTTTCAATCATTTTGGCAATGCCTGCTGTTGAAACCGTGATGCGCTCGCTGCTCATCCCCAAACCTTCAGGTGAGGTAATTTTTTGAATTGCCGCCAATACATTTTTATAATTCAATAGGGGTTCTCCCATACCCATGAATACAATATTTGTCAAGGGTTGCTTGTAATGGGTATTGGCCCAGTTTCTGATATGCACCACTTGGTCATAAATTTCATCTGGGTTCAAGTTTCTGATGCGGTCCAGTTTTCCTGTTGCACAAAACTTACAAGATAAACTACAGCCTACTTGAGAAGACACACAGGCTGTCATGCGGTCTGTTGCGGGAATCAAAACACCTTCAACAATATGGGTATCGTGCAACTGAAAACCTGATTTAATGGTTTTGTCATTGCTGATTTGCTTGTCAACCACTTTTACATGGTTAATGACATAATTTGCCTTGAGCCATTCTCTGGTTTGCAAAGAAAGATTGCTCATTTCATCAAAATCTGTTGCAGATTTTTTCCAAAGCCATTCATAAACCTGATTGGCCCTGAAGCTTTTTTCACCCATTGCCTCCATGGCTGTTTTGAGCCCGTCTTTGCTCAATGCGCGGATATCTGTTTTGATAGGCAAATTCATTGGGTACAAAGATAAGCAATTCTAGAGGTTTGTTGGTTTCTTTGTGAAGTTTTAACTTGCAAGCATGATCATTCTTGGTGAACAACTCATATCTGAAGATATTTTTGAAAAAGAATTCATCTGTAATCTCAACAAATGCAAGGGAGCTTGCTGCATAGAGGGCGATGCTGGAGCTCCTGTCTTAGACTCAGAAGTTGAAATTCTAAAGCAAGAATGGCCAAAAATTAAACCCTATTTAACTCCTCAATCAATTGCTGCAATTGAAAAAAATGGATTTGTAGAAAAAGATGAAGACGACGAATGGGTGACTACTTGCTTACCCACTGGTGAATGTAATTTCTCAAATAGAGATGCCAACGGCCATTTGCAATGTGGCATTGAACAATCTTGGAAAGACGGCAAATCCAATTTTCAAAAACCCATTTCTTGCCACTTGTATCCAATCAGAGCTATAAAAATTGGCGACTACGAAGGACTCAATTACCAACAATGGAGCATTTGTAGCGATGCTTGCGAATTGGGCAAAAAGGAAGGTGTGCCTGTATACCGATTTCTACAAACTGCCCTCGAACGCAAATATGGCAAAGCGTGGTACCAAGAATTAGAAGAAATTGCGAAGGCCTATTTGGGAGCGAAGGAGTAATTGTGTGTCAATAAAGACTTGATACTATTTTTTTGTCTAGAAAAATTAAAATCAAACAAACTTGTACTCACTAATTGATTTAGTAAGTACAATACATTTAGGCTTCTATTGCAACTCAGCCGCCCAATTGTAAATTAATTTGCAAGCGACCATTCACTCAAGACCAATTCCAATTTCATCCTTTGATAAATTATTGTTCAAAAGTTCCAACCATTGTTTCAAGCAATGTGTTTTAACTATGAAATTTGAGCATGTTTTTTGGTATATCTTGCTTTAGAAATCAGTAAAATACAACCAGAAATTAAGGAATAAATTGTATATTCGTTATACTATATCAAAACCTGAAAATATGTTTAACACAATAGAAATCAACAGGGAAAAACTAACGATTATGGGAGTTAAATTTTCGGATTTGGAAATTTTAGAAAGCACGGCAAATGCATTGGGGAGTAATATGTTTGAAGGCTTTGAACCAACCCCAAAAGGAATTGAAATTATTAGGGATTATGTGATAGGAAGCATTTCTTTAAATGAATTGGTCACATTTGCTAAAGAAAAAGCGTATGTCTGATTCTTATAAATACATAGATCCATACTTTACCTATACCGACCCTAATACAGGACAATTAAGAAATTTACAAGACATATCAGATCCAGCCGTATTGTTATTTGTAGAGAGCAGTATAGTAACCAAGCAGCTCTAAGAACTTTATTTAAATCCTATAAAGATAAAAGGAATTGAAAGCCTTTTTGAAATTCACAAACGGTTGTTTCAAGATATTTACTTTTGGGCAGGGGAAAAACGAACAGTTGAAATTAGTAAAAATGGCAAACAATTTTTTCCAACAACCCATTTTGAAAATGCATTTATATACATTGATAACCTAATTAATTCGTTCAAGGCATTGCCCAAAAATAATAAAAAACTTTTAGCAGAGAAGTTAGCAGATATTTTAGATAATGTTAATTATTTACATCCATTTAGAGAAGGAAATGGTCGAACACAAAGAGAGTTTTTAAGACTACTCGCATTAGAAAAGGAACTCAATTTGAATCTCAATACACCTGATAATAAAAGTGTTTATGAGAGATATATGAAAGGGACAATTGAGAGTGATTTGCAAACACTAACAGAACTAATTTCAGAATTAATTCATATAAATGCTGAATAGATTATATGTAAGATAGCCTAATGTATCAATCAGATGTGGTTTCTTTTTTTAAAAACGGTATAATTTTTTAAAAGCTATTAAAGATTTTTTGTCAACTCTCAGTACATTGAATTAATAAACAACAAGGCTTCGATTCCGCTCAATGTTCCTATAACTCGCAAGACTAAATAGAATCTCATTCTTTAATAAATTATTGTTCGTAAGCAACGACCATTGACAAGCGGCGCACAAAATGTCAGAGTGCTTGTTGTGGGCAAGCCTAGAGTAAGTGAATCCGACAGCAAGAAAAAAATTACCCATAGAAACCTGAATTGAATTGCTGCGTTATTCGCGTGAAAAACAAGGACGAATATGAACTGACGAAGCTGACTCTCGTACCAAAATATATACAGCTTGTCAGTATTTACATTTTAAGCAGATTGGCGCGGGTCTTGATTTTTGGGTAACTTTGTATCAAGACAAAGGTACGGACAAATGAACACCCACTATTGTCTATACAGGGATGAATTAACTTAAATACAATTAGGCTTCGGCTGCCCCTATTATATGACACTCCTAACGGAGTTATATGGCCTTTTTTGTTTTTTAGTGATATTCAACTCCTAAAGAGTTTATTTAGAAAAGAATTATTTAAAATACAATAACATTTCGGCTCCGCTCAGCAGCCATTTTGTTCAAATTTTGTATAGTTAAAACAAATTTTCTGCAGGCTAAATTTAAAGTATTCTTAGAGGCATGCAATGCCCTATTCTAAATCGTACTGTTTAATTTTACGGTACAAAGTACGCTCGGAGATGCCCAATTCTTGAGCAGCTTTTTTGCGTTTGCCATTGTGTTTGTCTAAAGATTTTTTAATCAATTCAATTTCTTTTTGTTCTAAAGACAATGACTCTGGTTCCATATTGGCTTCAGTAATGTCTATATAATCTCCGGGTTGAACCAAATTGGTGCTTGGATTGATTTGAACAACCGTTGGCGTAACAGGAGTTGCATGGTGAACGGTATTGAGCTCTGTAGTATTGAAAATTGGATTGGTATTTACAGGAACATTGTTAAAATGTTCTCTGTTCTGCATCATGTCATAAACAACACCTTTTAAATCAGATAAGTCTTTTCTAAGGTCGAGTAAAAACTTATACATGATGTCTCTTTCGCTCAGTTGCATTTCGTTATTGAAACTGCCTAAAACCATAGGTAGACCTGTTTTTTCGGGAGGTAAAACCCGTTTCAATTCAGCCCCATTTACAATTTTATCTTCATCTAAAACAGACAATTGTTCGGCAATATTTTTCAATTGTCTGATATTACCAGGCCACCTAAAATTCACCATCATTTGAAGTGCATCTGGTTCTAGTATAACTGGTTTTGAATGGTATTTTTCAGCAAAATCTGCCGAAAATTTTCTGAACAACAAATTGATATCTTCTTTGCGTTCTCTCAAAGGTGGAACTTTTATTGGAACGGTTGACAGCCGGTAATACAGATCTTCTCTGAATTTACCTGTCATAGACAAATCGAGTAAATCTTTATTGGTTGCAGCCACCACCCTTACATCGGTTTTCTGGGCCTTGCTGGATCCTACTTTAATGAATTCTCCACTTTCTAAAACGCGTAGTAAACGGGCTTGTGTTTCCAAAGGCAATTCTCCCACTTCATCTAAAAAAATGGTGCCACCATTTACAGTTTCAAAATAACCTTTTCGGGTTTCGTGCGCGCCAGTAAACGATCCTTTTTCATGTCCAAACAATTCTGAATCAATGGTGCCTTCTGGAATTGCACCGCAGTTTACTGCAATGAATGGTCCGTGTTTGCGATGACTCAATGAATGGATAATTTTTGAA
>CANHRW010000156.1 GCA_947462865.1 Bacteroidota bacterium
TGCCTATATATCCTGCTGTTGCCGAAAATACTGCTCCTATAATAAATGAAATTGAAATGATCCAGCTCGAATGAATGGGTTTACCATTGATTTCATGAATGGTTCCTGAATAAGCCAACAATGCCGCTGCAATTGCAACGAAAATGCTCAACACTTTCCATTCTGCTTTTAAGAATGCCATGGCACCATCTGCAATGTAACCAGCCAATTCCTGCATGTTTTTGTCTCCGGCGTCTTGCTTAGAAACCCAAGCACTTTTTACCGCCATTACTAGCAATCCAATAATCCCTAAGAGGGGAACCATGTAAATTAAATAATTACTCATATGTATAGTTTTAAATATATTTTAATTTTTTATAAGCCTGCAAAAATAGGTATTGAATATGATTTTTCTACTATAGGAAATTTAAGGTAAACTACCTAATTGACATCCAGGTAATTACCAAACATCCCCTCAGAAATTTTAAGTGTTAAAATTAGTTTAGCGGCATGAAAATCTACCCCTTTTTAATGATTTACATGCTTAGAATACCTGTATTTGCTCAATCAACAGGTGTCATAGCCTCTGTTTCAGGCATACATTACCCAGCACAATGTTTAAACTTAAATACTGTAGGTACTCCCCTACAATTTCCGGCATATTTTATAGACTCTACTCAACTATGTATTTTATTGAACAACCAATTCAATGCTTTTGACCCAAGTATCCAAAATCATTCAATAGCTGTTATAGGCAATAGGAAACCCATTGGATACACATTGGGGATTGCTCAGTTTGGAAACAGCCTTTACCATCAGCAGAGTATGTTAATGGGCCTGCAATTAAAATTGTTTGATAAAGTAAAAATGGGCGCTCAAATGCAGGCTGCAAGATCTGCCATTTCAGGTTATCAAAGCAACAACCTAATAGGTATGGCAATTGGTTTTGCAATTACCTTGAACCAATACCTTTTATACCTAAATAGAATTGGTTTCCAATTGAATCAAACTCAAGAAATGAAAACACCTGACCGTTTAGCCTACAATCATGTTTTGTTTGTAAGGCCTGTTTCGATGCTTGAATTGTATGGAAGTTATTTAAAAACAATTGAACTTCAGAAAGCACTTTTTTCAATGGGTTTTCAATTGCATTTGAACAACTATTTAAGCAGTTCAATGAATTTTAGACCAGAACAACAACAATTAACCATAGGGATTGCATTAAATATTAAAAAAAATCAATTTGTCATTGAAACAAAACTAAGCCAAGCAATTGGTGTAGGTTATTTTCTTGCATTCAGCAAACAAATTTCTCAGAGAGAAAGGAAAAGTATCAGGTGAATCAATTTTGTATTCAAATGCTTCTAGTGGCATTAAGTTTCCCAAATCTCTTAATGGCACAAAAATATTGGGATGAAACGCAAATTAAAGTATACATGAGTGCTATGAATGATATTCAATTAACCGATGAAAGTACAGATCAAATACTGAGCATTGTTAATCATTTAAAAACTCACCCAATTGCTTTGAACCAAGCAAATATTTACGATTTATTAGTCATTCCACTGGTAGGTGTAAAACAAGCCAGAGCCATATTGGAACATAGAAATAAGTTTGGTTTATTTATGCACACAGCAGAGCTAGCCGCTGTTCAGAATCTGAGCATGCAAGAAGCTAGCTGGATTGCACAATTTGTAGGAACAGCAAATAATTTCACGCAATCTGTAACTCAACAACCAATGGTTCAACTCATACAGACCCATCTGTATAAAAACCAGCAACAAGCCAATTTTTTAGGCGATGCATGGCAACACAGAATCAAAGGAATTTTGCAATTGACCTCAAGGTTGCAGGTAGGTTTTCAATTAGAAAAAGACAATGGAGAACCCTGGCTAAAAACTCAAAAGGGACTTTTCGATTACCATTCTTTTCACCTTAAAATAGAAAAAACTGGAATTATCCAAAATGCAATTGTGGGCGATTTTGAAATGCAAACTGGACAGGGCTTGAGTTTGGGTATGGGTTACAGAATGCGTCTGGCTGCGGACCCTATACAAACTATTCAATTATTAGGAACATTAAATGCGCACCGTTCTTTTGACGAAAACAATTTTATTAGGGGAATAGCAGTAAGTATAAACTGGAAACAAATTAACATAAGCCCATTTATTGGACAACGAAAAACAGATGGTAACATCAAAGATGACAGCAGTAATACCCAAAGTATTTTAGTGAGTGAATCGGCAAATGGATACCACAGAACAGTATCAGAAATGAAAAATAAAAACACCTTAATACAGCCAATAATGGGCTTATATTTGAACAAGGAAATAGGTAATTTGACTGTTGGAATGAGCTATTTCAACCTCAGTCAAATAGCCAATAAACCTGTGATAGCAAAGCACCCAAGGACACTTTATAACAGAAGCCTAAAAAACTACTCAAACTTTGGTGTAGACCTAATTTACCAATTAGACCAACTTATTTTAACCGCTGCATATTCATGTGACAACAACAAAGATGATGCTTTGTACTTGGCAATCATGAAAAGTTTTGGTAGCGAGCTTGATTGGGGACTATCGTATAGATATTACAGCCCTTTCTATGCAAACCCACTAGCAGGTGGGCCAATTGAATTTCCGACTAAAAATCAGAGTGGGCTATTTCAAAGTTTTGCCTTTACACCCTCCAAGAAATGGGAATTTAAGGCATTTCTAGATATTTATCAAAGACAATGGCTGAGCAGTTCTCAGTTGGTTTTAGATGACAAATGCAATCTTTCTATTCAAGCAATTCACAAACCACATGCTAAAAAACAAATGAGTGTTCAATACCGTTTGAACAGAAAATTAGGTAACGAAACTTTAATAACACATGAAGTACCTCTTCACCAGTTTGGACTCCATTATAGCGTTGAATTAAATTCTAATTTTACAATTGAAGGGAAATTTCAACAGATTGAACTAACAGGTAAAACCAAGTCTTCGAGCAAATTATTTTATGAGTGCTTTACATACAAAGGCAAAAAAGTGACAATGGATATTCAATTGAATCAGTTTGAAAACAGCCTCACCGAATCGTTACCCGTTTATGTGCATGAACATGATTTGAGTGGACAAAGTGGACTTCAGGTATACTACGGAACTGGATATGCTGCTTCTGTAGTTTTAAAATTAAAAATTTTCAAACACCTTAAGTTAGCTACTAAAATTGGAACCAGTAAATTGCAGCTATCTAGTGGATTTGTGAACAGTTTTAAGTTTCAGGTTATTTGGCAATAAGCTGAAAAACAACCCGCAATTGTCAACAATTGGTTATTTTAAGAAAAAAATATGAAGAGATGCTGTGTTAATAAGCCTAAGGCCTTATTTTTGTTTCATAATACATTTTACCAATGGATTTATTTGACAAAATAGAGAAAAAAGCAGGCCCATTAGGGCAGTATGCAGATGATGCCTATGGCTACTATATGTTTCCGAGATTAGAAGGAGAAATTGGCCCTGTAATGGATTTTAAAGGCAAAACCATGCTCAATTGGAGCTTGAATAACTACTTGGGTTTAGCCAACCATCCTGAGGTAAGAAAAGCAGATACCGAAGCTACTGAAAAATTTGGCTTGGCTTACCCAATGGGGGCTAGAATGATGAGTGGCAATAGCGTTTACCATGAACAACTTGACCGTGAATTGGCGGCCTTTGAACAAAAAGAAGATGCAGTTTTATTGAATTATGGCTACCAAGGTATGGTTTCAGCCATTGATGCTTTGGTTGACAGACATGATGTAATTGTGTATGATGCAGAATCACATGCTTGTATAGTAGATGGCGTTAGGTTACATATGGGTAAACGCTTTGTGTATGAACACAACAACATGGAGAGCCTAGAAAAGCAATTGCAAAGAGCTACCAAATTAACAGCTGAAACAGGTGGTGCCATTTTGGTTATTACAGAAGGTGTATTTGGCATGACTGGTGCGCAAGGGCGTTTGGCTGATATTATCAAATTGAAAGCCAACTACAATTTCCGTTTGTTTGTGGACGATGCCCACGGATTTGGAACCCTTGGAAAAACAGGAGCAGGTACAGGCGAAGAACAACATTGCCAAGACGGCATTGACATTTACTTTGGCACTTTTGCCAAATCAATGGCTTTAATTGGAGGTTTTGTTGCAGCGGATAAAAAAGTAGTAAAATTCTTAAGGTACAATTTACGTTCTCAGATTTATGCCAAGTCGGTTCCTATGCCAATAGTTTGGGGCGCATTGAAAAGATTGGATTTAATCAGAAAACACCCTGAATACAAAGACAACTTATGGACCATTGTAAACGCCTTACAAAGTGGATTAAAAGCTGTTGGATTTGATTTGGGCAGAACCAATTCTTGTGTAACACCTGTGATGATGCATGGAACCGTTGGGGAATCAACTGCAGTGGTGCATGATTTGCGTGAAAACTATGGTATTTTTTGTTCGGTGGTGGTGTACCCTGTTATTCCTAAAGGCATGATTTTATTGCGTTTAATTCCTACTGCGGTTCATACCTTAGAACAAGTAGAAAGAACCATAAAAGCCTTTGTAGAAATTAGAGAAAAACTGGCCAATGGCACTTACAGCAATGTAGGACGTATTGTATCAATGGCCGATTAATTTAATATAAAATGAAACAACTCAAAATAACTTTAATTGCGGCGCTCCTATTGATTTCTATGTCAATGAAAGAAGCTGGCGGCATTTCATGGATGGATTTCAATTCGGGTTACGAAATGGCCAAAAAGAAAAAGAAATTGATGCTGGTAGATGTGTATACCGACTGGTGTGGCTGGTGCAAACGCATGGACCGCGATGCTTACGAAAAAAGTGAAATCATTGAATTTGTAGGCAAATCGTTTGTGGCCATTAAGTTCAATCCTGAGGCTCCGGGTACCTACAAGTATGAAGGCAAAAATTACAATGGCCAAGAATTAGCCGGAGTAATTGGCAATTACCAAATCAATGGTTACCCA
>CANHRW010000157.1 GCA_947462865.1 Bacteroidota bacterium
AAATTGTAGCATGACTGAGTCTTATGATCCATACGCAAATGCTATTGCCGAAAGAATTAATGGTATACTGAAAGGAGAGTTTATCGGATATAAAAACAAACTCTCACTAGAAACTATGGAAATATTAATTAAAAACAGCATAGATATCTACAATGAACAAAGACCTCATTTTTCCTGTTTTTATAAGACTCCAAAACAAATGCATCTACAAAATGAAATCAAAATAAAAACCTACAAAAATAAATATCCCCGAAATCACTTGATTTCGATGATATAATTAGTAAATTTAATCTTTAATAAACTGTATCGTTTATTTAGGACTAGTCATGATGTAATTCATTGTTGTTTCGGTAATCATCTTGATTGGTATACCAATCTGGGTAAGAATTGCCTCTAGATTCAACCCATTTCACAAACTTTTTATGAGCCAATGTAATACATGCATTTTCTTTTGGATAAGCAAATGGTTCTGGTGTATGAATGGCCCATGGTAAATTATTTACCTTGCTAACATAAGTTGTTCCGGAATTGATATCTGTTGCATCTTCTGCTTTACCTAATAAACTCAAATCTGCAAGATCGGTGGGAGCATAATTTGGCAAATGAATTTCAGCTCCTCTTCCAATACTTCCATTCCAGATAAATGGATTGTAACAACCCAAACCAAAAGCACTCAAAGTAGGACCATCAATAACATTGAATGAAATATTGTATTGCTTTACATCACTTTTACTATTTTGGAATGTGTTCCAATTATTCATTTGATTCCTCATGTTATCAAATAAAACCAAGACCGCTTTAGATTGTCCGGTCTCTAATATGGCTCCTTTAACTTCTGCTACTTTATGAATGGCTATTGGAAATTGAATACCAAAACCATTTTCATATGCGCCACCTGTTGCCCTTAAAGTGAATGTACCCTCAACTCTTACAACTTGATTATTTGCATTTGTAACAACATTATATGTATAATCTATTACCAAATCATTTAAATCATAATCTCCAGTATACGGCCAATTGTCTTCAAATGAAACTGTTCCTGTAGCTGTTTTATTATCAAATGCTTTTGTTTTGTCGTTCACATATTCATCCGACTCATCTGTTACTCCATCCCCATCAGTATCAGTCTGACCAGTTAAAACACAACTGTTTTCATCTTCTATTGCACTTGAAGGAATGGATGAAGTACAAATGATTGCATCATTAAAATCTTCATCACTGCCATAGTCTCTTCTGGTATCTTCAAAACCCATGATAAACTTCTTTTTGCTTGCATCGCAAAACGAAACCACATGTTGACGTTTACTGTCATCATTTTCTGGGTTAAAATCTTGATTGGTATAAATGATGTGTTTACCCTTGGTAATACCTTGGTAGCCTTCAGTACCCCCTTTCCAACCATTGGTTGCTATGCAATAAGCAATTACAGTACCTGCTTTGAAATTTCCGAGTTTTACCCTGTGTCCAGATTTCATACTTCCACCTGAACTAGTAAAAGACATATTTGGGAAAACCACATTTAACTTGCTAATATCATTCACCGAAGCTGGTGCTCTATTTTTATCATAGGTATAATATAACAAGGCATTTTTATTATTTGAACTTTCACCTAACAAACTCACATATACCTCTGCATCTTGCCTTAACACGATGAATTTACTACAAGAATTAGCTAAAAAAGGTGCAGATAAACTCATCGCTCTCTCAGGAAATTGTAGGGCTATTTGAGAGAAAAGTTCGGTTGAAATTTTTTCATCTTCTTCAAAATAATTTGGTAATCCATCATTATTCCAGGTTCTATTAGATGGGCTAATAAACTTCTGTGAATCTTCTATTTCTGACTTACTTTTTGGATTGTCATTGGTATTGTCTATAATGTCCTCAGCACCAACATCTTTACCCCCACCATTGTCATCTAATGAAGTGTACATTATTGAGTTCCCCGAAACGGTTTCTAGCTCATCTGGATTACTCCCACCTAAATTGATTTGAATGGTAGGTTGACTTAATCTGATTAAAATATTTTTAGGAACATTCAACTGATTGGTATTTAAAACAACTTTATCAAAATAACTTGGTACTTCTAGGGTTGCCCATAAAATACCTTTGTTGTTAGTTAAACCTTTAAAAATGACCCTTCCATTGTTAGAATGTGTATCGGCAGTAAAAGAAATTTCCGCTTTGTTTACAGGCTCATCATTGTTGGCTTTTAGTGAGATGAAAACTTGATAAGTTTTGGTGGTAGCCCAATCAAATCCGGCAGGAACTTTGATTTCTCTAATGTCAAGAACTGAAGCATCAGTTCCTGTAAGTTGCTCCTTTTGATCTAAAGATTTACGGCATGCTCCAAGCACCAAAAGTGGTAGTAGAAATAAAATCAGGTGTTTGCTTAAGTATTGCACGCGTACACGTGTGTAGCAAGTGACGTGCCAAATGTAAATACCCCTTTGACAATCTGAGTTTTACATTAATAACAATTGTTATTGTTTGTATACCTAGTTTAATTTCATCCCATTTTGAAACACAAAAAAGCGTTTTTGGGAATTTATTAGCAAAAAAAAGCCCCTCAAAGAGGGGCTTTTAGAGCCGTTAAATAACTTATTTTACTGAATCAACAATCGCTTTGAAGGTTTCAGGATGGTTCATGGCCATATCAGCTAAAACTTTTCTGTTTAAGCTTAAACCTTTTTTGTGAACCATACCCATGAATTGGCTATAGCTAAAGCCATGTAACCTTGAACCAGCATTGATACGTACTATCCATAAACTACGGAAATTACGTTTTTTGGTTTTACGGTCACGGTAAGCATACCCTAAACCTTTGTCAATGGTATGCTTGGCTATGGTTAATACATTTTTTCTTTTTCCCCAGTAACCTTTGGCTAATTTGAGGAGTTTTTTTCTGCGTCTGCGAGACGCGACTGAATTGACTGAACGTGGCATAGTGTTTTTTTGTGTTTTTTGAACCTAAGCGATTAGTTTCCTAATTCTTTGGTGCTCTGGTTCGGGTTAACGAATTAAAAATAAAACCATGGAATCTCAACTTTCGTTGATTTACTTGCCGATTCCTAACAAGTTCTTAACCAACCCCATGTCAGCATCAGATACAGTTACCAATTTGGCAAGTGCACGCTTTTGCTTGGTGGTTTTCTTGGTCAAGATGTGGTTTTTGTAAGCTTGCGCTCTTTTAATTTTACCACTAGGGGTAACTTTAAAACGTTTTGCAGCAGCTTTGTTTGTTTTTACCTTTGGCATCTTCTTGATTTCTCCTTTTTTATAGTGATTAACGGCTTTTACTTGGTTATTTTACCTTTTGGACTGAGCATTAAAAACATTTTTTTGCCTTCCAGCCTTGGTAATTGTTCTACTTTTGCTATTTCTTGTAACTTCTGAGCCAATTGAAGCAACAGGACCTCTCCTCTTTCTTTGTATACAATGGCTCTTCCTTTGAAAAACACATAAGCTCTAACTTTGTGACCATCTTGGATGAAGTTTTCAGCATGTTTCAATTTGAATTCAAAATCATGCTCATCTGTATTAGGCCCAAATCTGATTTCTTTCACATCTTGTTTGGCCTGATTTGCTTTTTGCTCCTTTTTCTTTTTTTTCTGTTCGTAAAGAAACTTTTTGTAATCAACCACCCTACATACAGGAGGGTCAGCATTTGGTGATATTTCTACCAAATCTAGTTCCTGTGCATCTGCAATTTTAAGTGCTTCAGCTAACGAGTAAACACCAACTGTGATGTTCTCTCCTACCAATCGAACTTGTGAAGCCTGAATTCGGTTGTTGATTTTGTGCTCGGGCTCTAGACTTCTTCTACCTCTGTTGTACATTGGTCTTTGTCCGGGCTGTGAGCCTCCGCCTGGTGTAACTGGTGCTGCCAAATATTTTTTAGTTAATGGTTGATTCTTGTTTTATCTGTTCGATGAATGTTGCGATTGAAAGGGTTCCAATATCACCAGTTCCGTGTTTTCTTACAGAAACTGTTTCATTTTGCATTTCTTGCTCTCCTACAACTAACATGTAAGGGATTTTTTTCATTTCTGCATCACGAATTTTCTTGCCAATTTTCTCGTTTCTATCATCGTAGAGGGCGCGAATATCGGATTTTTTTAGAATTTCTGCAAGTTTTTGAGCATAAGGAACATACTTATCGCTAATTGGGAGAACCGAAACTTGTTTAGGAGACAACCAAACTGGAAGATTTCCAGCATAGTGTTCTAACAAGAATCCGATAAACCTTTCGTGCGTACTCAATGGAGCCCTGTGAATGATTAGCGGCCTTTCTTTCTCATTTTTCTCGTTATTAAAGTTCAAATCAAAGCGTTCAGCTTGGGCAAAATCTACTTGATTGGTTGCCAACGTAAATTCCCTGCCTATTGCACTGTAAATTTGAATATCAATTTTAGGTCCGTAAAATGCGGCTTCATCTTCAACTTCAATGAAATTAACGCCTAAGTTCTGAAGGACCTTACGAACCATGTCTTCGGTCTTTAACCAAAGTTCTGGTGAGTTGATGTATTTCTGACCTAATTTTTGAGGATCATGCTTAGAAAAACGCATGACATAATTATCTATGCCAAATACCTTGAAGTATTTTAAATACAAATTATTGACACTTTTGAATTCTTCTTCAAATTGAGCTTCAGTACAGTAAATATGAGCATCATTCATTTGCAAAGAACGAACACGCATCAAACCAAAAAGTTCTCCGCTTTGTTCATAGCGGTAACAGGTTCCATACTCAGCAAATCTCAAAGGCAAATCTCTGTATGATTTTGGAGTAGCCGCAAATATTTTGTGGTGATGCGGACAATTCATGGCTTTGAGGTAATAGGTATCCCCATCCATTTCCATTGGTGGAAACATACTGTCTTTGTAATAAGGCAAATGTCCACTCTTTATGTACATGCTTTCTTTGGCAATATGAGGTGTTTTTACCCTTACATACCCTG
>CANHRW010000158.1 GCA_947462865.1 Bacteroidota bacterium
CTGATAGGGTCATCTCCAAATGCTTGTTCAAATAAACGAACAACAGGCAAAGGGGTAATGTATACTGGTGCTATTCTATACAAGATGATAAAAAACAAACTCACTTGAAACCACAAAAGCAGCACCTTTAACAAAAAAGCTTTCAGTTGCTTTAATTTATTAAAAATTGCTTTTGACCATTTACCCATGGTTGCAATTTTAACAATAAAAATTGGAAATATGCTGTCAATTCAAGCAATTGCTTGGATTTAAATTTAAAATAAACTTTTACAAGACTTGGAACTTTGTGTAATTTGCATCTTTAAATTTATAGACCATGAAATACAGAAAAATAGGCAATTCCGGACTACTCGTATCAGAAATAAGTATTGGCACTTGGCTAACAACTGGTATGGGAATTTCTAAAGAAACTGCATTTGCTTGTTTTGATAAAGCCATGGATTCGGGTATTAATTTCATTGATACTGCCGACATGTATAACAGAGGTGAATGTGAGAAAGTGGTAGGCGATTATTTAAGATCCATCCAAAGAGAACAACTTATTATAGGAACAAAAGTGTTTGGTCCAATGGACGATCATTGGATGTCACAAGGGCTATCGCTCAGACATATTAGGAATGCTTGTGAAGCTTCGTTACAAAGGCTTAAAACAGACTATATAGATTTGTACCAATGTCACAGATACGATATTGATACCCCCTTAGAAGAAACCTGTTATGCCATGCATAATTTAATTGAACGTGGATATATTTTGCATTGGGGAGTGAGTCAATGGTCTGCTGTTCAAATTACCAACGCGCTCAGAATTTGTGAAAAAAACAATTGGAGAAAACCCATCTCCAATCAGCCGGTATACAATATGCTCAATAGAAGTTTAGAAGTAGATGTCATGAGTGTTTGTGAGCAAGAAAATTTAGGACTTTTGGTTTATTCTCCTTTGGCTCAAGGTCTGTTAACAGGAAAATATCAAGCGAACTCCATTCCTGAAGACAGCCGTTTGGCGAATGAGACTATGAAAAACTGGTTTCCCGTTAAACGCATGAATGAGGAATACTTTGACAAGCAAAACCAATTATTGACAGTAGCCAATGAATTGGGTTGCAGTTTATCGGCTTTGGCATTGGCTTGGATTTTAACCAAATCTCCAATTAGTACTTGCATAACCGGAGCTTCAAAACCAGAACAAATAGAAAACAATATGCAATCGTTGGCTGTTGAACTCTCACCCGACTCATTAGAACAAATAGAACAGATATTGCAAAATGCACCCATTGATCAATACACTGGAACTCGAATTGGGTACGGAATTATTAAAAGAGGATATTGATGCTGGCATTTAAATTAAGAATTCTGTTTTTTTTCTGTTTGACTGCATTTCTCATTGATAGTTATGTATGGCAAGCATTCAAAACCATTATTAAGAACCGAACTCAGCGGTTTAAAAAACGCTTGTTCTATGTGTATTGGGGTTTGCCGGTTATCATTTTGTTATTGTTTGCTTTGTTTTTATTCAATGATACATTCAATCAATACAAATATTTTAGGACCTATTTTCAAGGGTTTTTAATGGTCTTGTACAGTGCAAAATTGTTGGTGTTTTTGTTTCTATTAGCCGACGATTTAAAAAGAGGTTTGAAGTGGAGCCAACACCATTTGTTTCGTTTGGTATTTAGCAAGAATAAAAAGGTTGTTAAACATGACCTAACCGACGAAATGGAGGAGGTGATTGCTGAAAATATTCAACCCACAGCTTTGCAAATGAACAGGTCTGAATTTTTGGCCAAAGCAGGCTTGATTTCAAGTGCAGTTCCATTTGTGTTGTTAACAAGGGGTATGTATCGTGGTGCATACAATTACCAAGTCAGAAGTTTAGATGTGGTTTTGCCCAATTTGCCAGCTTCGTTTGATGGATTAAAAGTTTTACAGATTTCAGACATCCATTGTGGCAGTTTTTTAGATCGAGCAGCTGTTGCTAGAGGTATTCAGTTGATCAAAGAACAAAATGCAGATTTGGTTTTATTTACGGGTGATTTGGTTAATAACAAAGCTGAAGAGGCACAAGAATGGAAATCTTTATTTGCTGAAATTACAGCACCTATGGGGGTGTATTCTATTTTAGGAAACCACGATTATGGCGATTATGTAAACAATTGGAAAAGCCTTGAAGAAAAAGAAGCCAACTTTAACGAATTACTGGCCATTCACAAAGACATGGGGTGGCGATTGCTCAGAAATGAACACGTATTGTTAGAAAGTGAGGGCAAACAAATTGCCTTAATAGGGGTAGAAAATTGGGGTGACAAAGCCCGTTTTCAGAAAATAGGTGATGTAAAAAAAGCCATTCAGGGTATGCCAGAAGTACCGGTTAAATTATTAATGTCTCATGACCCAAGCCATTTTGAAAAAATAGTAAGTGTGGAGCACCAAGACATTGACATCACTTTTTCGGGACATACACACGGTTTTCAGTTTGGAGTAGAGTTTGGTCCAATTAGATGGAGTCCTTCTCAATACATGTATCAGCAATGGGCTGATTTGTATGAAAAAGGGAACCAGAAAATTTATGTGAACAGGGGCTTTGGCTTTTTAGGCTATCCGGGTAGGGTAGGTATATTACCCGAAATCACAGTCATGAATTTGTACAGGTCTTAACTTAAAGAGAATAAACGCCTTCAATAGGCATTTTTCTGCCGGTTCCAAACGCTTTAGGCGATACCCTTAAAACAGGCGGAGCTTGCCATCTTTTCCATTCATTGGCATTAACCATGTTTACGATTTTCTTCACCAATTCGGGTGAAAAGCCTTTTTCTATCAGCTCCTTGTATCCAAGATTTTCTTCAAGGTACAATTTTAAAATGGCATCAAGTATAGGATAAGGAGGCAAACTATCTATATCTTTTTGGTTAGGTCTTAATTCGGCAGAAGGTTCTTTACTGATGATGTTTTGTGGAATCATTTCTTGCTCCCTGTTAACGTAATTACACAATTCGTAAACCTCTGTCTTGTATAAATCACCAATTACAGAAAGCCCTCCACACATGTCACCATATAGGGTTCCATAACCTACTGCCAGTTCACTCTTGTTAGAAGTATTCAATAAAATATAACCAAATTTGTTGCTCAATGCCATGAGTAAAATGGCTCTAGCTCTTGATTGAATATTTTCTTCGGCAATGCCCATTTCAGTCCCTTTAAAAAAAGGTGCTAAGGTGTTGTCAATTGCATTGACTTGCTCTTCAATTGAAATTTGGTGGTATTGAACTTGCAAGTTATTTGCCAAAGCAATTGCATCATTTACAGAGTGATCGCTGCTGTATTTTGATGGCAGCAATACCGCTAGAACATTTTCATTGCCCAACGCTTTTACGGCTAAATAAAGCACCAACGCAGAATCGATTCCGCCAGATAAACCAATGATTGCTTTTTTAAAATGGAGCTTTTTAAAATAATCTTTTATGCCCAAAACCAATGCTTGTTCTATATTCCCAATTGAGGTATTAAATGTTTGGGTTTTGTGTTCTGATTGAGTAAATTGACATTGTTCTGTGTCAAATTCAAAAGTTTGTAGGTCTTCTTCGAACAGCTTCAAACTGGCAATGCTTTCTCCTTGAGCATTCATAATGAAAGAGCCTCCATCAAAAATTAAATCAGTTTGTGCACCGGTATGATTTACATAAATAATTGGCAATTGGTACTTTAAGGCATTTCTTTGAATTACCCGATGCCTTGTTGCTTGTTGTGTATTAGAAAATGGCGAAGCGGCGATATTAATAATAAGGTCAGGTTTAAACTGACTCAAGTGGTCCATAGGGCTTGACTGGTAAAGAGAAACACTATCTAAATTCCATAAATCTTCACAGATGGTTAACGCCACATTTAGGCCGTTTACCTTTATAATTTCTGAGTTTATAGCAGGTTCAAAATAGCGGTATTCATCAAAAATATCATAGGTGGGGAGTAATGTTTTGTGAATGGTATGTGTTACCTTTTGTTTTTCTATGACCACTGCTGCATTGAATAACCTTTTCCCTTTACCTTGTTGATTAAAAACAGGAGTGCCTATAATTGCCGAAATTGTGTTACATGCATTAGAAATTTTTTCAATAGCCGCCGCCGCTTGATCTATAAAAGCATCAAAATCCAAGAGGTCTTTTGCGGGATATCCGCAGGTTGCCAATTCTGCAAATACAATGAGTTGAGACCCTTCTTGTTTTGCCTGAGCTATGGCTTCAAGCATTTTATGTGTATTGAGTTCAAAATTACCTGGATGGTAATTCAGTTGTGCCAATGTTATTTTCACAAATCCTTTATTGAGTACCAAAATTAATGGATTTTTTCAATGTTTTTACGCGTAATTTTGAAACATGATTAAAAAGATTGTCTGCAAAAAGCAGTATTTATTTAGTTTTATTATCACATTTTTTTTATTGGCTAATTATGCTTGTCAGCAAAATCAAAGCCAATCCATTCAGCCTACAAAAATTTCAAGATTTGACCAAGATTTATTCTTAAAAAACAAGTCATATGAACAGCAACATTTTAACAGCTTGTTTCAAAAATATGCAGGTTTTTACCATTCGTTTTGTACAGACATCATCAATATTCCAATGGCTGATTCTGCCAATCATTTCAGCAAAGCTTTGCTTTCATTTGTGCAGTACCCAGGCATTGTACAATTAAAAAAAGAAGTGGACAGTGTGTTTGTGAATTTAGTACCTGAAGAACAAGCTTTTTCTGAAGCATTTGCCATTTATCAAAAAGAAATTCCAACAGCAGCACCTGTACATTTGGTGAGTTTTATTTCTGAATTTGGGTATGCAAATGTGGCTTATGATACCATCATTGGAATTGGATTGGATTTGTATTTAGGTGCCAATTATCCGGTATATCCAGCCTTAGAATTTCCTGAATTTATGATTAAAAAACTACAACGGGCTTATTTGGTTCCTAATAC
>CANHRW010000159.1 GCA_947462865.1 Bacteroidota bacterium
GACAAAGCTGTTTCTGGTGCCTTCGAAATTGGATTTGCATTCAATGTTTGGACAGTGGGTGAAGATTGCTTAAAACGTTTAGGATTTACTCCTGAAGAATACAATAGTCCTAATTTCAATTTGTTGAGAAAATTAAATTTCACCAGAAAAGAAATAGAAGCAGCTAACGATTTTATTTGTGGTACCATGACAGTAGAAGGTGCCCCACATTTAAAAGACGAACATTTGCCTGTATTTGATTGCGCAAACAAATGTGGCAACAAAGGAGAAAGATACATTGCGGCTCAAGGCCACATCAGAATGATGGCTGCTGCTCAACCTTTCTTGAGTGGTGCCATTTCTAAAACCATCAACTTGCCTAATGAAGCAAATGTTGAAGATATCAAAGATTGTTACTACTTAAGCTGGAGCCTTGGATTAAAAGCCAATGCATTGTACAGAGATGGCTGTAAATTGTCTCAACCATTGAGCAATAAATCTGATGTAAAAGATGACGAAGATGTACAAGAAGTGGTAGAGAGCGTGCTTGGTTCAGATGCAAACAAACCTGTTGGGGAATTAAGCCCTGAACAAGTGTTGGAAGCAGCACAAGCCATCTTGAACCGCACCCACGATACCACTTTCAAACACAAACTTGCTGGTGTAGTTGCCAGAAAAGCGTTGCCAGGAAAAAGAAGTGGATTCACTCAAAAAGCAACAGTTGGTGGACAAACCATATTTGTTAGAACTGGAGAATACGAAGATGGAACTCTAGGAGAAATCTTTGTTGACTTACACAAAGAAGGTGCAACATTGAGGAGTTTAATGAACTGTTTTTCTATTGCTGTTTCTTTAGGATTGCAATATGGTGTGCCATTAGATGAGTACGTAGATAAATTTACATTCACTCGTTTTGAACCAGCTGGAATGGTAACTGGACATGACAATATCAAGAATGCTACCTCTATCATTGATTACATGTTCAGAATGTTAGGATTTGAATACCTTGGCCGTGAAGATTTTATTCAAGTTCCAGCAACCGACAATCAAAGACAACACCTTGCAGTAAACTTACACAAGCAAGCTTCAGAAAAATTAACTACACCTGTGGCTAGCCCAATGGTTAATCCAGTAGCCGCTGTAAAACCTGCACCGGTTGCAGCTGAAGCAGCTGAAGAGAAAATGGGTAGTGCTAGCATGCCTGATATGCAAAATGAAATGAACAAGCGCATGGGTGATTCACCTGCTTGCCCAACATGTGGACATATTACTATCAGAAGTGGTGCTTGTTACAAATGCTTGAACTGTGGCACACAAACAGGTTGCAGTTAGACCAAGAATTTACTCCAACAAAAAGGGCAGTAGTTGAAACTACTGCCCTTTTTTATTGCGTTCAATACCGCTTTTAATTTCTGCTATAATTAGGCGCTTCTTTGGTAATGGTAATATCATGTGCATGACTTTCTTTGGCACCAGCAGTTGTTATTTTTACAAACTTGCCGTTTTCTTGTAAGTCTTCTACACTAGCGGTTCCACAATAGCCCATTCCAGCTCTCAATCCACCTATGAATTGGTAAACCACTTCTTTTAAATGGCCTTTGTATGGTACAATGCCTACAATGCCTTCAGGAACTAATTTTGCAATTTCATCTTCAGCATCTTGAAAATAACGGTCTTTGCTTCCTTGTTTCATGGCTTCAATAGAACCCATTCCTCTGTAAGACTTAAATTTTCTGCCTTCGTAAATGATGGTTTCGCCTGGGCTTTCTTCTACACCGGCAAAAATAGATCCACTCATGACAGTGCTAGCACCTGCTGCAAGGGCCTTTACAAGGTCGCCACTGTAACGAATACCACCATCTGCTATAACTGGAACACCTGTTCCTTTTAAAGCCTTAGCTGCATCATAAACAGCTGTTAGTTGAGGAACCCCTATTCCTGCAATAATTCGAGTAGTGCAAATTGAACCAGGCCCTACTCCTACTTTCACAGCATCTACCCCCACATCTACCAATGCTTTGGCTGCTGCTGCAGTTGCAATATTTCCAGCAACAATATCTATTTCTGTAAATTGTTTACGAATGCGAGCAACTTCATTCATTACGCCACGTGAATGCCCATGCGCCGTATCTATAATCACTAAATCTACTCCAGCCTTAATAAGGGCAGCAATGCGTTCTTCTGTTTCGGCGGCTACACCTACCGCTGCACCAACTATTAATCTGCCCAATTTATCTTTACAAGCCATCGGATGGTCTTTCACCTTCAGAATATCTTTGTAGGTAATCAAGCCTTTTAAAATGCCGTCCTTATCAATGACCGGTAATTTTTCAATTTTGTGTGCTTGTAAAATATTTTCTGCCATTTTTAAATCAGTACCTTCTGGTGCAGTGATTAAGTTCTCAGAAGTCATGATTTGGTTTACTTTTTTTGAAAGGTCTTTCTCAAATCGCAAATCACGGTTGGTTAAAATTCCTACCAATTTACCATGGTCGTTTACAATTGGAATGCCCCCAATTTTATTTTCGCTCATCATGTGGGTGGCATCTTTGAGGGTAGCACTTTCATGAAGGGTAACAGGGTCGATGATCATGCCACTTTCGCTTCTTTTTACTTTACGCACTTCATCGGCCTGACGGGCTATGCTCATGTTCTTGTGCAAAATGCCTACACCGCCTTGTTGGGACAAAGCAATGGCTAACCTTGATTCGGTTACAGTATCCATGGCTGCAGAGAGCATTGGAATATTGATGCGAATGTTTCTGGTTAATTGCGAAGATGTATTGACATCTCTTGGGAGTACCTCAGAGTATGCTGGTAAAAGCAAAACATCGTCATAAGTAAGACCTTCTCCGTAAAATTTGTTGGAATCGTTAAACATAGCAAATAAAGAATGATTATTTGCCGGGCAAAGATAACCGAATATTCACCAACTCCAAAAAATCGTGTAGGTTAATTGAAGAAGCCATAAAAATAGCGGGTTTAGAAGGTTTTGCCTTCATTATTTTTTAAGCGGCTTGCCAAGTAAATGGCTATAAATCCGAGAAAAATAGATAGATAACCTACGTATTGGTAGTTGAGCAATTTGCCACTTACATCATCTTTAACAACTATCATTCCAGCCAACAACGAACCCAAACCGGCCATCAATTGCTGCAAAGAAGAATTGATACTCATGAAACTTCCTCTAAATTTAGGGTTGACCGAAGCAGTAATCATGGCTTGCATAGGTATCATACGGCCACTTACAAATATGAAAAATATGGCTGCAACTGCCAGAGCCAAGTAAATAGAAACTGGAGGCATATTGGTAATTGCAAACACAGGTATAGCACATAAGGAAGCGAAAATTGAAAAGATTTTAAACTTGCCATATTTATCAGACATTTTACCTATAAAGGGTGAGGTAAATATCGTGACAGCTCCACCTACCAAATAAATGTATTGCAATTGCGACTCAGAAAAACCCACATTTGCAACCATCGAAGGACTAATGAAAGGTATAATTGCAAAGTGCCCCAACATCATCACCATAGATAAGAAAATAGCCCTACGCTGATTTTCGTCTTCTAAAATATTACCAAAAACCCTAAAGAGAGGTTGCTTTTCAGCATGTACATCTAAATGCGCACTAATTGCTGGTAACATGCGGTAAACCAATGCAAAAATAAAGAGGCCAAAAACAGCTAAAAACAAGAAAGGTGCCTGCCAACCAAATGAACTGTGCGTTGCAATAAACAATCCAAATGGAACACCAGCAACTGATGCTAAAGAAAAAGAAGACATCACAATACCCATGGCTTGTCCTCTGCGTTCAAACGGAATTAAATCACCTACAATAGACATCACAGTTGCTCCAATGACACCCCCAAATAAGCCTGTAAAAATTCTGGCTGCAATTAACAAGTAATAACTAGTGGACATCCCGCATAAAAATGTACCTAGAATAAATCCTGCATACATAAACAAAAGCGATTTCTTTCTGTCAAATTTATCGATGATTAAAGAAGACATCATGCCAGAAACAAAGGCACTGAAGGTATAACTTGAAACAACTACACTGAATTCTTGTGGACCAATTTGAAACAAACGCATCAATTGTGGACCAAGTGGCATCATGATCATAAAATCCATGATATTGGTAAAATTGATAGCAGCCAGAACAAACAATATGATTTTTTCTTTTTTACTCATTAGGGCAGCAAACATCGTTAAATAAAAGCATTTAAAAACTCGATAAATTAAATACGCACAAACAGTACCAATTAATTAGCCTTTCTTGTTAGCTTTGAAAATATGGATAATACTGTTTTTGAAGACCAAACTTATGAGGATGTTTTACCAGACAAGGGTACATATCATCAATGCAGGTTTTTGAATTTAGACCTAAAAGAGGCCAATTTAAGCGATTATGTATTTACTGAATGTGTATTTGAAAATTGTGATTTTAGTTTGGCTAAATGCAAGCAAACAGGCCTAATGCAGGTAACATTTATTGGCTGCAAATTGTTGGGATTTAATTTTGAAAGTTGTAAAGATTTCTTATTTGAAGTTCGTTTCGAAAATTGCCTTTTAAACTTGGCTAATTTTTATAAAAAAAGACTCAAACAATGTGTATTTAAGCAGTGTATATTAAAAGAAACAGATTTTACGGCTGCCAATTTAAATAAAGCACAGTTCATAGACTGTGATTTATCTGGTGCAATATTTTATCAAACAAATATAGAAGAATGTGACTTTAGAACCGCTTATCATTTTTCGATTGATCCAGAAAATAACCAAGTAAAGAAAGCAAAATTTTCGGCAAATGGTTTAGCCGGATTGTTAGATAAATATCAATTAAAAATTGACCCAATTTAATTGAATAGCCTTGTCAGATGAATCAATACCCCACACACCTGTTTTGGAATAAGCCTGCTACATTTTGGATGAACCATTTTCAAAC
>CANHRW010000160.1 GCA_947462865.1 Bacteroidota bacterium
AATGGAAACAACAATTGGATGAACCAGCCTTTCAGATTTTAAGAAACAAAGCAACAGAGCGTCCTTTTTCGAGCCCTATCGAGCACTTGTTAGATACAGGAAATTATATGTGTGCCGGTTGTGGCGCCGTCCTTTTTAAAAGTCACCAAAAATTTGACAGTGGCTGTGGTTGGCCAAGTTTTTTTGATGCCGCAAATAAGCAAGCAATTGTTACTGCTGTTGACAATTCACACGGAATGCAAAGGATCGAAATTATGTGTGCTAAATGTGGTGGACACCTTGGACATTTGTTTGATGATGGTCCATCCGAAAAGGGCGGATTGAGGTATTGTGTAAATGGCAAGAGCCTCCAATTTAAACAACAATAATTTCTAACCCATTCCTTTGTAATATTTATAGGGCGATAACAGATATTTTTGCATCTTTGTGCTTGTTAAAAAGAAATAAAGATGATTAAGTTTTTGCTCTACTCCTTTTTGTTTTACTTCCTGTTTCGTTTTTTATTTGGCGGAATCCTGAAAATCAAAGTGTATAACCACGTGAACCATCACCATTATCCACCCAGAGATGAATCAAAAAAACCAGAGGGAACCATCACCATTGATAAAAATGTAGAAAAAAATAAATCTTCAAATGGTACCAAATTAGGAGAATATGTAGATTTTGAAGAGGTAAAAGAATGATGATAGAAAAAAAATTCAGGTCTGTACTTTTGAAAGTATTGGGTATAGAAAAATACTTAGAACTGGTAAGTAGCACATATATTAGGCTCATTGGCTTGGGTATGATGAAGAAAAAATACCCAGAATTATTCTATTTAAATCAGCTCATTCAGCCTGGTTTTGTTTGTATTGATATTGGTGCAAATGTTGGATACTATGCGGTTTTGTTGTCGAAATTAAGTGGTAAATCAGGCCAGGTGTATGCAGTAGAACCAGTGCCGTTGTTTTCACGCATTTTTTTAAAAAATGTTGGAAAATTTGCACTTAACAATATTACGCTTTACCAGTGTGCACTTGGTCCTGAAGAAAAAGAAATCACACTTGAAACGCCCATTATGGATGGCGTATTTAGACATGGGCTTACCAAAATTGTAGCTACTCAAAGTAACAATGCTGTTCAGTACAAAGCCCAAATGCTTGTACCTGATAAATTGTTTAAAGACTTAACCCGTTTAGATTATATCAAATGTGATGTAGAGGGTTATGAAACGGAGTTGATGCCTCAAATGTTACAAACTATTGAACATTTTAAGCCAACTATTCAAATTGAATTGAGTTCAACAGAGAATAAACAAATGATTTATGAACTGTTTGCTCAGTTAGGTTATACTGCTTTTGTGTTAAACGAAACAGCATTATTGCCACTCACTCATGAAGCTTACATGGCAGACAATTCTGGTGATTATTATTTTAAAGTAATAGCTTAATTCAGCAGACTACCAATCGTCTTCATCTACCAATTTAGGCTCTCTCATGGCAGAAGTAAAGCTTTTGATCAATGAATTGATGTCTTTATCTGCCGCTCTTAGAACAGCATCATAAATACGCACATTCACATTGCTTGAGTTGTAGAACTCAAAATAGTTTCTTGATGGCTTATCTCCTGAAGAAGGCTTTAAAGACTCATGAACTAGGTTGGTTATCTGGTACCTGTAACGACCCTCTTTGATTAAAAATGTCAAACGCATTTCATACCTACCATTGAGTTTTTTGCTGTATTTGCTGGTATATGAATATGCAGGTATGCTTGCTAAGTAAACCAATTTTTGGTTTCTCTTGTCTAATTCAGGTTTAATATCTTTCCCAAAAGTTTTAGCAGCCCAACTTTTAGCTCTTAAATAGAGCGAATCGGTTCCGCTTTCTTCTTGTTCAACTATTCCGGTGTAGGTGATTAAATTGGTAATCGTGTCAATATTCAGGACCACTCTTTCGTAAGGTCTTAATTCTGGAGCCAATAGCTTAGGCTCTTCTGGCGTAGCATTACTCTCTACAGATTGAGAATCTGTGACAGCCGTAGAATCGGCAGAATAGCTGAAATCATAACCTGGAGATGCTGGGTCTTGAACCTGAGCCATCAATCCTTTTGAAAGAAACATGCAAATACAAATTGCTGCAAATACTATTTTGTTGGTTCTCATCAGCTGATTGGTTTAAGTAACAATGAGGGTTTCAAAAATATAAAAACTACAAGAATATCAAAGCCATTGTTGAAAGTAGCTAAAATAAATAAAGATTTTACTATTTATTGGACGCTGGACCCAGTCCGTTTTTCTTGAGTGCATTCCAGTAATCTTTGCCATAAGCTACAAAAATTTCTTCACCAGGCTTGAGGTTCCTGCTTGCTACGATATAGGCTCTGTTTTTAATGACTTCATACCTACAGTTGTTTTTAACCCCAGTAATTCTTACAAAGCCAGCAGCATCATTGGCATATCTGGCCAAAGCTTTTAAATCGTATTGTGCATCAATGCAGCGTTTTTCTGAGATATAAAAATAATAACCCCCAAAACCTTCTTGTTCCTCGTTTCTTTTTTGGCAAGTTTTCCAGCTGACAATTTCACCAGTGTATTCAACTACAATTTCACCCTTTTTGATTGCATTTTTGGTAAAAAGGCCTTTTCCGGCACCAGGTATCAGCGATGGTTTAACAATTAAGCTCATGGTTACAATTAAGTTTACAAAGGTCTAAAAAGAATTGAAACCACAAGCAAAAAATTATCAGACCATTGAGCTGTCTAATTTTAAGACGCAAAAGGTACTTGGTGGATTGTTTTCTGTTTTAAGTTGAACACGAAGAAATACTTTCGTAGGTATGACACCAGGTATTATTTTAGTTTGCATTGCCCTTTACTTTTTGGGCTTATTGAGCATTTCTTGGTTTACTGCAAAAGAAAGCAACAACGATTCTTATTTTACAGGTAACCATCAATCTCCATGGTATGTTGTGGCCTTTGGAATGATAGGCGACTCGCTTTCTGGAGTTACCTTTATTTCTTTACCGGGAACCATATTAACTGGGCAATTCAGTTACCTACAAATGGTATTTGGTTATGTTGTGGGCTATTTTGTCATTGCCAGATTGCTACTTCCCCTGTACTATAAGTTGAACCTGACTTCTATTTATTCTTATTTGTACGAAAGATTTGGCACATACAGTCAAAAAACAGGCTCTTTTTACTTTTTAATTTCACGCATTATTGGGGCTGCATTGCGTTTGTTTTTAGCTGCAAGTGTTTTGCAAATTTTTGTGTTCGACAATTGGTCTATTCCTTTTGAAGTTTCGGTGGCACTCATTATCTTATTGATGTTGGTTTATACCTATAGAGGAGGCATCAAAACCCTTGTTTGGACAGACTTGTTTCAGTCTGGCTTTTTGTTGTTGGCTGTCATTTTATCCATTTATACCATTTTCAACCAATTGGGTTGGGGGGTGTTAGAAGGTGTAAAACAGGTTGCAAGCAGCAGCTATTCTCAAATCTTCTTTACAGATTGGCATGAAAAAAATTACTTCCTAAAACAGTTCTTGAGTGGCGCCTTTATTACCATTGTAATGACTGGCCTAGACCAAAACATGATGCAGAAAAACCTCAGTTGTAAAAGTTTGCCAGAGGCTCAAAAAAACATGTATTCATTTGGAGCAATTGTGTTGTTGGTAAACCTGTTTTTTTTATCATTGGGCGCCTTAATTTATTTATATGTTTCGGCAAAAGGCATCGCATTGCCTATGAATGAATTGACCCAAAACGTACAAACAGATAAAGTGTTTCCAATGTTAGCTTTGAACCATCTTGGCTTGTTTGCTGCACTCGTTTTTATAATTGGTTTAACAGCTGCTACATTTAACAGTGCGGACAGTGTACTGACTACATTAACTACTTCTTTTTGCATTGATTTTTTAGGCTTTGACACCAACCCGCAAATTTCAGAAAAAAAGAAAACGTATTTGCGTCATTTGGTTCATGTGGTTTTTGCATTGATTTTGTGGATTGCCATAGTATTGAGTAGACAACTGAATCAGACCTCCGTTTTAGATGCCATATTTACCATTGCGGCCTATACCTATGGACCGCTTTTAGGTTTGTTTGTGTTTGGTTTGTTTTCTAAACGATTGGTAAACGACAAGTGGGTTCCTTTGGTTTCAGTTATACCTCCAGCATTGTGTTACCTCCTGTATGTAAATGCAGCAGATTGGTTTTATGGCTATAAATTTGGCTATGAATTGCTCTTGTTAAATGGGTTGTTTATGTATATTTTGCTTTGGTTGAATAGCAAAAAAAAACAGGCTTACCCATTAAGATAAGCCTGTTATTAAGAACGGTTAAATAAAACTATTTCAGTTTAAAAGCTTTCTTTACTTTGCCAACATAGTCAAGTTTTTCCCAAGTAAACAATTCAACTTTTCTGCTGATTTCTTTTCCATCTGGGCCTTTGAATGTGAATGTTCTGATTTCGTTCTTTCTTCCCATGTGTCCGTATGCAGCAGTTTCGCTGTAAATAGGGTTGCGGAGTTTTAAACGGGTTTCAATTCCATATGGAGTCATGTCAAATATTTTGCCTACAATTTTGGCAATTTCTCCATCACTCATTTTTACTTTAGATGTGCCGTAAGTGTCAATGAAAATGCCCATTGGGTCTTTTACACCAATTGCGTAACTCACTTGAACCAATACCTCTTTACACAAGCCAGCAGCTACTAAGTTTTTAGCAATATGTCTGGTTGCATAAGCAGCAGATCGGTCTACTTTAGAAGGGTCTTTTCCTGAGAATGCACCACCGCCGTGAGCACCTTTTCCGCCATAAGTATCTACAATGATTTTTCTACCTGTTAAACCAGTATCACCATGTGGTCCACCAATCACAAACTTACCAGTTGGGTTAATGTGGTAATTGATTTTATCGT
>CANHRW010000161.1 GCA_947462865.1 Bacteroidota bacterium
AAATGGAATTTTGGCTGATTTAGGCGTATCATCTCACCAATTTGATGAAGCGGGTCGTGGTTTTTCTTTCCGTTTTGATGAAGCTGAATTAGACATGAGAATGAATGCTTCTACTGGTAAAAATGCTGCTGACCTGCTCAATACAGCTACCCAAGAGCAACTTGCAGATATTCTTTATTTATATGGTGAGCTCAAAAATGCTAGGTCATTGGCGGCTGCAATTGTTGCTTATAGAACCCAACAAGAAATTAGAACAGTTTTACATATCAAAGAAGCACTCAAAGCATACACCCCAAAGTTTGGTGATTACAAATTCTTTGCTCAAGTATTTCAAGCATTGAGAATAGAAGTCAATAGAGAAATGGATGTGCTCAAAAAATTCTTAGAACAATCGGCTGAAGTTTTAGCTACTGGTGGCAACTTAGTAGTAATGAGTTACCATTCTCTTGAAGACAGATTGGTAAAAAACTTTATGTCAGCTGGTAATTTCCAGGGAGTTCAAGAAAAAGATTTTTATGGTAACGTGATCAAGCCATTTGAACAAGTTCAAAAAAAAGTCATCACAGCCTCTGAACAAGAGTTGCAGATTAATCCAAGGTCTAGAAGTGCCAAGTTAAGAATTGCTAAAAAGAAATAAGTTGTCTTGAATAAAATCATTGAACATACCGAAACGGAGCCAAAGCCAACCCCTAAAGAAAATGAGGGTATTCGCTTAACTGAAAAAGTGAGGCGGATAGCTGATTTTGATTTCAGTTTGTCTAAAGAACAGTTGACCAATCAACTGCCTTTTATGGCTTATGTATTCTTACTTGTGGTCTTGTTTATTTACAACAGCCACTATGCTGAAAAAACAATCAGAACAACAAATAAGTTGCAGTATGAACTGAAAGACTTAAGAAGTGAGTACATCACTGTTTTGAGTGAAATAATGAGTGAAAGTCGCCAAAGTGAATTGGCTAAAAAACTTGAAAATACAGGAATAAAAGAATTAAAAAATCCACCGAGTAAAATAACGTATTAGTGAGTCAGACAAATAATACAACCAATAACAGAAAGTCAATTCTGATCAGGGCAATT
Source organism: Bacteroidota bacterium (assembly GCA_947462865.1). Taxonomy (GTDB): domain Bacteria; phylum Bacteroidota; class Bacteroidia; order UKL13-3; family UKL13-3; genus CAISCU01. The sequence goes on from CANHRW010000161.1 coordinate 1,078, forward strand.
CTTGTGTTCACAGGAATGTTCTTGTTTGGAATGGCTGTGGTGTATTACGTATTTAAAATACAAGTAAAAGAAGGTGCAAAATGGACAAAATTAGCGGATAGCCTCAGTACACATGTATTTGATGTGGCAGCTATCCGAGGCAATATATTTGATTGTAATGGCAATCTGTTGGCAAGCTCAGTTCCCATTTATGATATTAGAATAGATGGACAAGCAAAAGGATTTATTGCCAATGATAATTTTGAAAATGACTTAGATTCTTTGGCAATATGCATGGCAAATGAGTTCAAAGACAGGCCTGCAAAATCATACAAAAGCCTTTTTACTAAGGTTAAAAAAACCAAGAACAGGTATTTTTTATTAAAAGGAAAAGTGTCTTTCAGACAAATGCAACGCATGAGTAAGTTTCCCATTTTTAGAATGGGTAGGTACAAAGGAGGTTTCTTAATTACGGAGAGAACTACCAGAGAAAAACCCTTTGAATTATTGGCAGAGCGCACCATAGGTTTTACACAAACTGGTGTAGCAAAGGTAGGTTTAGAAGGGAGTTTTGATTTTATGCTCAGTGGTAAAAGCGGCAAACAAGTGATGCAAAGAATTGCTGGAGGTACTTGGATTCCGATTGATGATGACAATGCTGTAGAAGCGCAAGAAGGGAAAGATATTTATACCACCCTTGATGTGAACTTACAAGATGTTGCTGAGCAATCGCTCATGAACAAGTTAATTGAAGAAGAGGCCGAATGGGGAACAGCCATTTTAATGGAAGTTGCCACTGGACATGTAAAAGCAATTGCAAATTTAAGTAAAGAACCCGATGGTACCTACACAGAAAAATACAATTATGCAGTTGCTATGAGCATAGAGCCTGGATCAACTATGAAACTAATTTCTATGTTGTCAATGATTGAGGATGGATTTGTAACAGCCAAAGACAAAGTAGATGCAGAGAACGGCGTTAAAACGTTTTGCAATTATACCATGCATGATTCTCATATGGGCACAGCTTTAATTTCTATGCAAGAAGCATTTGAACATTCATCAAATATTGGAATTGCCAAACAAGTAGTACGTTTTTACCAAAAAAATCCTTCAGAATTTTACAAGCATATTCAAGGCTTAAACCTTACTTCAAAACTTAAATTGCAAATTGCTGGTGAAACGAAACCTGCAGTTTTAAATCCAAACAATCCAATGTGGTCTTGTTCATCATTGCCTTCAATGAGTATTGGCTATGGTTTGAGTTTTACACCTTTGCAATTGTTGAGTGTTTACAATGCAGTTGCCAATAATGGAAAACTGGTAAAGCCACTTTTTGTAAGCAATGTAACCGATGCGGGTAAAACAGTAAAGCAATACAAGCCTACTGTATTGGTTGACAAAATTTGTACAGAGTCAACTCTGAAACAATTGAGAGCAATGATGGAAGGTGTAGTACTAAGAGGTACAGCTTCTGAATTTAAAAGTGCTTTTTATTCGTATGCTGGTAAAACAGGTACAGCCGTTATAGCCAATGATGGGAAAGGTTATGACAAGGGTGGACAGAAATTTTATAGGGCATCTTTTTGTGGCTATTTCCCTGCCGATGCTCCTAAGTATTCTTGCATGGTATTGGTGAGTAAACCGCTCAAACATTATTATGCTGCACAAGTTGCATTACCAGTTTTTAAAGATATTGCCGATAAAGTATATGCAACATCTATTCAATTGCATGCCAATTTAAAATCCCAGATACCGGTTGATAGCTTGGTGCATATACCGCCTGTCTCAAAAATATTTACCAATGATTTGAAACAAATTATGGCTGTTTTTGATTCAAAGTGCTTGCTCAAAACGGACTCTATAAATGATGAAACTGAATGGTCTCAAGCGGTCAATTTTGGAAATAAATTGGGATACCATTCGGTAGATAACAATGCTGAATTAATTCCTGATGTAAAGGGAATGGGCATAAAAGATGCTTTGTATATGCTAGAAAGCAAAGGGGTTCAGGTTCAGGTAGTAGGTGCTGGTAAAGTTACCAAACAATCTGTACCCCCTAACACACCTATTAAACAAGTAAAAAAAATTGTATTGCAATTAGGAAAAGCATGACCAAAAATTTAGCATATTTAATTGAGCAACTTCCGACATTCAAGTCTGAGGGAAATACAAGCCAAGATATTATTAACTTGTGTTTTGATTCCAGGCAAGCCAAAGCGGGTAGTTTGTTTTTTGCCATCAAAGGCACTCAAGCGGATGGTCACAGTTATATCAACCAAGTTATTGCAGCAGGCTGTTCTGCAATTGTTGTTTCAGATTCTCACCTATTTACAGCGCCATTGGCAGCGGATATTGCCGTTGTATTTGTAAAAGATACTTCAGCAGCTATGGCATTAATGGCCTCTGCGTTTTATGATGTGCCTTCTTCAAAATTAAAATTGGTTGCCATTACGGGAACTAATGGCAAAACAACGGTTGCTACATTGCTTTTTAATTTGTTTAGGTCTTTTGGTCATCAGGTTGGATTGCTTTCAACGGTTCAAAATCAAATCAACGAACAAATCATTCCATCAACCCATACAACACCTGATGCAATTGCTATCAATCAATTGTTATTGCAAATGGTTGAACATGGTTGTGAGTACTGTTTTATGGAAGCTAGCTCACATGCCATTCACCAAGAAAGAGTCAAAGGACTAAAATTTGCCGGAATGGTATTCACCAATATTACGCACGATCACTTAGACTATCACCAAACATTCGACAAGTATATCAGTGCTAAAAAGAAACTATTTGACGATGCCAATGATGAGGCTTTTGCGTTGGTAAATAAAGACGATAAAAATGGTTTGGTGATGCTTCAAAATACCGCAGCAACCAGGTACACCTATGCGTTAAAGAACAATGCCGATTTCAAAGCCAAGCTAGTAGAAAATGATTTCAATGGCATGTTGCTCAACATAGATGAGCACGAAGCTTGGTTCAGATTGGTTGGTCATTTTAATGCTTATAACTTATTGGCAGTTTATGGAGCAGCCTTTTTATTAGGCAAATCAAAAACAGATATTATCACGCATTTGTCAAGCTTACAACCTGTAAAAGGCAGGTTTGAATATTGCAGGTCAAACAATGGTATACATGGTATTATCGATTATGCGCATACCCCCGACGCATTAGAAAATATTTTAGGTACTATCAATCAAATTAGAACGGGTAACGAAAACTTAATTACCGTGGTAGGTTGTGGTGGCAATAGGGATACAGCCAAAAGGCCGATTATGGCTGATGTTGCAACTAGCCACAGCAGCAAAGTCATTTTTACATCTGACAATCCTCGCAACGAGAATCCTGAATTCATTTTGGATGAAATGCAAGCAGGAGTGAAACCCATTCATTTCAAAAAAACAGTTCGTGTAGCTGATCGAAAAGAAGCGATCAAATTGGCAGTGAGTATGGCAGTAAAAGGGGATGTGATTTTGATTGCAGGTAAAGGACACGAGAATTACCAAGAAATCAGTGGGGTAAAACACCCATTTGATGACAAATCCATCTTGAATGAAATGTTTGACCTTTTTAATCCAATAAGCCGTTAAATCTTATGTTGTATTATTTATTCAATTACTTAGATAGCCATTTAAATTTTCCTGGAGCGGGGATGTTTCAATACATCTCTTTCAGAGCTGCCATGGCTATTATTTTGTCTTTGGTTATTTCTTTGGTGTTTGGTAAAACATTAATTACTAGGTTAAGAAACCTTCAGGTGAGCGATGAAATCAGAGACTTGGGCTTAGCCGGAGAAAAAGA
>CANHRW010000162.1 GCA_947462865.1 Bacteroidota bacterium
ACCAGCGGGCGAATAAATCCGGCCACACAACAATACGACAGCTATTACCGACTCGTGGAGAGTTACCGTAATGCAGAAGGTCGGGTATCTCATAGGACAATGCTCAGCGTAGGTTTTTTGAATGTCGAGCTTACTATAGATCAGGTGAATCTGATTTCACGCACACTTACAGATAATTATCAGCACAAGGTATTCCTATTTCTAATGAATGATCCCCTGGTAGCCCGCTTGGTGGAGGATTTGTGGGCAAAAATTGTTGCAGACAACCGGCTGGATTTGACACTGTACGATCCTAAGAGCCGGATGATTGATGCCGATAGCCTTACCCATTGTAATGTCCGAGAGATAGGCACTGAATGGATTTGCTACAACGCATGGCATCCATTAGGCATAAACGAAGTCCTTACAGCCAACGGGTTCAATGAAATGGAAATTCAACTGGCTCAATCACAAGTTATTAGTCGTGCGGTGTATCCCGCATCAGAACTAGTCACAGCCAGGTGGTCACTAGAAAACTCAGCAACGCCCGACATAAACATTAACGCATGAAAATTTACATTAAAAATATGGTTTGCAATCGCTGTATAATGGTAATGAAAAATGAATTGCAGAAACTAGGTTTTCAAACTTTGAATATTAGTTTAGGTGAAGTTGAACTCAAAAACGACTTGACTAAAACTGAAAAAACTAGCCTTGACTATCATCTAAAAACGTTTGGATTTGAATTGATTGATGACAAAAAAAGTCGCCTAATCGGACAAATTAAGTCTTCTATTATTGAAATTATACACCAGGATAACAGTGAATTAAAATCCAATTTATCTGACTATTTGAGCAGTAAGCTTCATCACGACTATACTTACTTATCAAACCTGTTTTCCGAAGTTGAAGGAACGACTATAGAAAAATATTTCATTGCTCATAAAATTGAGAAGGTGAAAGAACTTTTGGTTTATGACGAATTATCATTAAGCGAAATTGCTTATCAAATGAATTATTCGAGCGTTGGATATTTAAGCAATCAGTTTAAAAAAGTTACAGGACTTACCCCTACTCACTTTAAGAATATCAAGGAAATAAAGCGCAAACCACTAGACGAAGTGTAAATGTTACAAATACAATCCAAAATCAGGTAACGAGTAAGAAATGTAATGTTGCCACCTTTGCCTTGTAATTAAATAAAAAAGGTATGGCAACAAATAATAATGAATTTCGGATACCACTTGAAGGCGTTGAAAGTGAACACTGTGCCTTGATTGTGGACAATGGATTGAAAAAACTCAAAGGTGTTGGATCGCACCGAGTAGAACTCAACAATAAGCAAGCAGTAATCCAATCGAACAATCAGGATTCTGTATCAGACGCAGTAAAAATCATTAGAGATTTGGGTTATGGAGTAACTACTGTAAAGAAATCATTCCCTGTATTGTAAATGACTTGTGCTTCTTGTGCCGTTAGCGTGGAGAGTATTATTAAATCTCAAGCAGGAGTTGTTGATGCAAATGTGAATTATGCAAATGCTAAGGTTTCAGTTGAGTTCATTCCGAGTTTGGTTAAAGTTGAAAGTTTGAGAAAAGTTGTTCAAAGCATTGGCTACGATTTATTAATTGATGAAAGTACTTCAGGTGATGAGACGATTGAGCATATTCTGAAAGAAAACTTTATAAAGCTCAAAAAGAAAACTTATTGGGCATTGATTCTTTCTGTTCCAATTGTTGTTATAGGTATGTTCTTTATGGATATACCCTTTGCCAATGAAATAATGTGGTTTTTAAGTACCCCAGTTTTATTTTGGTTAGGGAGAGATTTTTACATCAATGCTTGGAAACAAGCCAAACATCGCTCTGCCAATATGGATACCTTGGTGGCATTAAGCACAGGTGTTTCTTACATTTTCAGTGTTTTCAATACACTGGTTCCTGAATTTTGGCACGAAAGGGGATTACACGCTCACGTTTATTTTGAAGCTGCATCTGTTATCATTGGTTTTATATTGTTAGGTAAACTATTGGAAGAAAAAGCCAAAGGAAATACTTCATCTGCAATAAGGAAATTGATGGGCTTACAGCCTAAAACAGTTACGATTGTGCACGATGGCGGTCATCAAATGCAAATGCCCATTGAGCAGGTAGAAATTGGTAATATGATTGTCGTAAAACCAGGTGAGCAAATTGCGGTAGATGGAACAGTAATTAACGGAAACTCTTATGTTGATGAAAGTATGTTGAGTGGTGAGCCTATTCCTGTTTTTAAAAGTGAAAACGACAAAGTATTTGCAGGTACAATAAACCAAAAAGGGAGTTTTCAATTCAAAGCCGACAAAGTAGGCAGTGAAACTATGCTTGCACACATTATCAAAATGGTGCAAGACGCACAAGGCAGCAAAGCTCCAGTCCAAAAATTGGTGGATAAAATCGCGGGAATCTTTGTTCCGATTGTAATAGTGATTGCTATTTTATCATTTATTGTTTGGAATATTTTTGGCGGTGAAAACGCATTTACACAAGGTTTATTGGCGCTGGTAACCGTTTTAGTAATTGCCTGTCCTTGTGCTTTGGGTTTAGCAACACCAACCGCCATAATGGTTGGAGTGGGCAGAGGAGCTGAAAAAGGAATTTTAATTAAAGATGCTGAAAGTCTTGAATTAGCAAAAAAGGTAAGTGCGGTTATACTTGATAAAACAGGAACCATTACAGAAGGGAGACCCATTGTAACAAATGATTTTTGGACTAACGAAACCCTGATATTAAAGCAAATACTATTTAGTATTGAAAAACAATCGGAACATCCTTTGGCAGAAGCTGTTGTTACACATTTAAAAAATCAAAATAGCATTCCAATATCTCAATTTGAAAGTATCACAGGTAAAGGTATAAAAGCTGAAATTGACGGTGAAACTTATTTCATTGGAAACAAAAGACTGATACAAGAAAATGAAATTTTGATTGAAAATGCGGTGGATCAAAAAGCCAATCAATGGGGTAATGAAGCCAAAACAGTAATTTGGTTTGCCAATACGAAAAAAGTAATAGCCATACTTGCCATAGCTGACCAGATTAAAGCAACTTCTAAAAAGGCAATTAAAGAATTACAGCTATCAGGCATTGAAGTTTATATGCTTACAGGCGACAACGAAATGACAGCCAAAGCTGTTTCAGAAAAAGTTGGAATCAAACATTACAAAGCAGAAGTTTTGCCTGAACATAAAGCCGCGTTTGTAAAACAATTACAAGAACAAGGAAAGGTTGTGGCAATGGTTGGTGATGGTATCAACGACAGCACAGCATTGGCACAAGCAGACGTCAGTATAGCAATGGGTAAAGGAAGCGATATTGCAATGGATGTAGCTAAGATGACCATTATCTCATCTGACCTTATAAAAATTCCGGAAGCAATACACTTATCAAAATTAACAGTCAGCACCATAAAGCAAAATCTCTTTTGGGCATTTATTTACAACCTGATTGGTATTCCCATTGCAGCAGGAATTTTATACCCAATAAACGGATTCTTACTTAATCCAATGATTGCAGGTGCAGCAATGGCATTGAGCAGTGTAAGTGTAGTAAGCAATAGTTTGTGGTTGAAGTATAAAAAATAGGCAGCCGTAAATGTTACAAATCAATTCAAAAATACAGCAATGGATTCAGACTGAATGCTTGCGAAATTTGCAGTATGTATTTTAAACAAACATTAAAATGAAAACGAACGATAAAACATTAAAATTCAAAACCAACATCAACTGCGGTGGATGTGTGGCTAAAGTTACTCCATTCCTCAATGAAGGTGAAGGCATCTGTCATTGGGATGTGGACACAACAAACAAAGACAAAATCCTTTCTGTGCATTCCGAAGGAATTACCGAAGAAGAAGTAATCCAAAAAGTACAGGAAGCAGGATTCAAAATTGAATTATTAACCCAATAAAAAATAACAGATATGAACTTAATTTCAAAAATATCAGCAGCAACTATATTGCTTTTTTCATTTTCCTCTTGTAATGCTCAAATTAAAAATGCTATAACTGAGAGTGTAAAAATTTATGGTAACTGTGAAATGTGCGAAAACACCATTGAAACAGCAGGAAGTGTAAAGAAGATTGCTAATGTGGACTGGAACAAAGACAGTAAAATAGCTACAATAACTTACGACAGCACCAAAACAAATCAAGATGAAATTTTGAAACGTATTGCATTGGCTGGTTATGATAGTGACAAATTCCTGGCTCCAGATGACGTGTACAGCAAACTTGCAGCATGTTGCCAATACGAAAGGGTAAACAAAACGGCAATTGTTTCAACCGCAGTTATTGAAGACCACTCAATGCACAATCAAGAAAATGTAGTTGAAACTGAGCAAGAATTAAATCAACTGAAAACTATTTTCGAAAATTACTTTACTTTAAAAGATGCTTTGGTAAAATCAGATGGAAAATTAGCTTCAACAATAGCTGAAGACTTACTTGCAAATATCAATTCAGTGAAAATGGATAAACTCTCATCAGAAGAACACGCTGTTTGGATGAAAGTGTTGAGCAGTTTAAGATCAAATACTGAAAAAATTGCAGTTACTAAAAGTATAGAAAAACAACGCATTGCTTTTATGGATTTGTCAGCAAACTTTTATGATTTGCTCAAAGTCAGCAAACAAGATTATTCTATATACTACCAAAATTGTCCAATGTATAGCGATGACAAAGGAGCAAATTGGCTAAGTAAAGAAAATACTGTAAAAAACCCTTACTATGGTTCGCAAATGTTGACTTGTGGTAAAACAGTTGAAACCATTAAATAAGCTTCCATTTGGCGTAATCGAAAACGGTTTTGCCATTTCCTAAACTCAACAAATG
>CANHRW010000163.1 GCA_947462865.1 Bacteroidota bacterium
AAGATTTTGATTATTATATCGAGTTACAAAAAATTGAATGAATCTGAGGAACGAGATCTAGGAAGTAATTAAGATTGCAACATGAAAACAATTTTTCTCTTTTTGTTTCTGAGTTTTGGATCAATGTGCTCTGCACAAAATATTCGTTTGCGAGCTAAATTTTACGAAACTAAGATCGGCGAGACTAAAACACAAGAAGAATCGAATAAACTTCTAATATTCGATATTGATAAAATGAATTTAACGATCTATGGAAATCCGAGTGAACGGTTTGATTTTTATGAGTCGTTTGAAATCGATGAAAAAACGTTCATGTTCCCTTCCTTGGATAGTTTAGGAATGGAATTCGCCATTGAATATTACATTGGAGATGAATTCATTTACATCACAATTCAGAAACCAACAGAGAACGAAGAAGGAAGTTTTGATCATAGAATGTACGTCTGTGAGATACTGGAATGAAATCATTGTTGAAAAGGAACAGTGATTGACTTCTGTTGTATCTAAGTTATTTAATTTACGATATGGGTTCTTTTATCGCTAAATAAGCTCTTGTAAAACATTAAATACTCATAGTTCATCACTAATTCCAGTAGGCCAATTATGATATTTGTTACGTAAATGTTCTTAATCTAAATGTGTTACATGCTAGGTAATCAAGGGAAGAGGGTGTACAATTCTCGATATTTTAAAAAAGGATTTGATTATTTAATCAAATTAACATGGCCGTGAAAAAGTTTTCGTTCTCCAGTTTGAAGCACTTCAACTGAAATTTTCCAAGTGTAAGTTCCAGTTTGACAATCAAATAGCTGACCTCCATATGTTCCATCCCATCCGATTTTATGATCATGTGATTCAAAGATTAATTCACCCCATCTATTGAAAATGTATAGTACATACGAAGATTCCTTAAATCCATCTGTTAAAACAGGTAAAAAAACTTGATTGTACTCATCATCATTTGGAGTGAAAGTATTCGGCACATATATTTCTAATTCTTGATATAAAAGGATTGTCATTATTGCAGTATCAACACATCCAATATTATTACTTGCAATTAAAAGAACTTCATACAATGCAGGATCAGCCGGATATTCATGAATTGGATTTTCCACTATACTTGTTGTATTATCCCCAAATTGCCATAAGTATGAAGTGGCATCATATGACGTGTTATTGAAGGCAACAATCGGTTCAAGAGTTGATATCACTTGATTATTTACATTGAATGAAGCAACAGGGTTATCAATTACGCAGATAGCATTTGTTTCAGTTAATATAGAAGAACAGCCATTATTAGATGTAAGTGTTAGTGAAATATCATAACAACCACTTTGCATAAATTGATAACCGGATACACCCCATTGCTGAGACGTTTGCCCATCCCCAAAATTCCACGAGTAACTCCAATTTGGATTTAAACTATCAGCAGAAAAAATAACATCTAAATTACCACATCCTAAACTATCCGAATAATTAAACGATGAATGAGGTGTTTCAGAAATTATTAAGGAAGATTCTATTGAGTTGGAGCAACCTGTTAACTGATCCGTTCCATTTAATTCAACTATATATGTTCCCACTGCAGAATAAATATGACTTGGGTTAATTAGAAATGAACTATCATTATCACCAAAATTCCAACTAAAATCAAGAAATCCTTGAGAGTTATTTTGAAAATTAACTGGCTGCATGTCGCAAAGTGACATATTTAAAACTGAAAAATCGACAAGCGGCAGTGGATTAACTATTACAGTAATTATTGATTCCGGACCAACACATCCAAAAGTTTGAGATGTAGGTGTAACAAGGTAGTCTACGGTCTGTGGATCCATTGTTGTACTTATCAAATAATCATTGATTAATATATCGTTTTGAATTGGAAATGAGGTTTCATTATAAACATTCATCGTTGGATTAGCATACCATTCGTAAGTAGATGTAATGTTTGCATTCAAAAGTATGTTTGTGTTTTCTCCTGAACAAATTTCAATATCTGTATTTTCCATTTGTGGTGATGGATATACTGTTATTAGATAATCTTCGATTTGACCAATACATTGCACATTTCCTTCTTGCAAAAATGGGGAAATAAAAACTGTACTAAATTGTTGTGTGCTGGAGGGGTTGCTTGCGATAAAGGATGGAACATCTCCTACTCCTGAAGCATTAAGCGATATACCTGTATTAGAATTAGTCCAGTTGAACTGCGACCCAGGAATTGGCCCCGATAACATTGTGGTTGGCACTTGCCCTCCATTGCAAATAGAAATATCAGGCAGAGGATAAACACTTGCCGTTGGTACAATTGAAATTGTAAAATTTTCAAGGTTTCCGGCACAGCTTGCATTATTAAATGTAAATGTGGGAATAACGTTAATTGTTGATTCTTGAAGTGTAAATGTATTATTCGTGGTTATAAATCCAGGGGTTGAATTAATTCCATTCTGAGCGCTAATTCCAATAGATGTGTTTGTTGCTGTCCAGTTATAATTTGTACCTAATACTGGGCCATCAAATGAAATTGGACTAAAATTTATTGCATTGCACAGAACGGTATCATTCAAAGGATAAACTTGGGGAATAGGATTTACATATACTACAATTGGCAAGATTGGACTAGAGCATCCATTGCTTGTTGAGGTGCCAATAACATGATAATTGACTTGTTGGACAGTATAAGTATTATTAACTAAATTATCATTAATTAACGGCGATGTAATTACCGTAGTTGATTCATTCAACACATTTGGTGCCTGGTCTGCGTACCAATTAAAAGTCACATTTGTATTTGCAATTAAACTAAGATTTAAATTGCTCCCACTACAAATTGTAAGAGTATCTTCATTTAAAAGATTTAAAGGGGGTTTGACACTAACAACCAAAGTCTGGGCTAACCCATTACAAGAACCCAATATTGAAGTAGGATAAACGGAATAAATGACGACTTGATTTACGTTAGAATTGTTAACCAATGCATCTGTAATTAGATTACTAGTACTTGATTGAATAGATTCACCCGTAACATTAGGATTGTCAATTGTTACAAACCAATTAAAATTTGAAGGAATATTTGCTGTTAAAATAGCATTTACTGGGCTACCGCTGCAAATCTCAATATTTGTTTCCATTGACAATATTACGTCAGGCTGAATTTGAACTATTACAATAGAATCAGGCCCAATGCATCCATAGGGAAATGAAGTTGGCGTAATATTATACGTAATAAATTGAGGGTTTGTTGAATTATTGGTTAATGAGTCTGAAATAAGTTGAGAAGTTTGAGTTGTAAAAAGTTCGCCTTCAACATTTGAATTTGGATTTGCATACCATTGTATATTTGACGGTACGTTGGTACTGATGTCTATTTCCAAAACGCTATTATTACAAACAACAGTATCATTTAAGTTATTTATCTGAGGAGTGGGATTAACAATGATTTCACTTAAAAGTGTTGTCGCATTGTCGCACCCCTGACCATCCACAGAAACAACTGCATAATACTCATATGTTCCAGATGTATTAAATGTTGTAGGTTGAAAAGATGTCCCAATCACCCCATTAATTAGAATATCTGGAGAACCAACTTGAAACCAGGATATAGTTGAATTACCCGTACCTCCAGAATAGGAGAAACTAAGTGGTTCAATTAAAGTCATACCTTGGCAAATCATTTGTGAAACTATTGGCTGATTTGTAATTATGGGATCGTTAAGTACATTTACCTGCGCTGCATTAGATACAACATTCGAACATCCACCAACCTGAAAAGAAATAACGCAGTAGTAGAAACTTTCACCTGCTATTAAAGAAGAAGGTAAATATGTATTTGAGGTAGCTCCAATTATTGGTGAACCTCCAATTGTTGAATTGCTGGTGCTTTCATACCATTGATAGCTAGCGCTTCCATTACCATTAATGTATGATACTGATAAAAGTATTGGTGTTCCTCCAATGCATAAATTTTGCGAAGCTAAAGGTTGTTGACTAATACTTGGGGGTAAATTTATTTCAACTGATGCAGGATTCGAAACGACAGAACAATTCGCACCTGATTGTGCAACTGAGCAATAGTAATAAACTATTCCAGGCAAATTCACAGGTGGTAAAAAAGAACTTAGTGTCGCACCTGAAATTATACTTCCTCCTGCATTTGTATTGGTTGAACTGCTGTACCATTGATATGAAAAAGAGCCTGATCCTCCTGTTGCTGAAACTATTAAAGGTTCTACAGAATTAGAGTATTGACAATATACAGCATCGATTGGATCATTAACTGTTGGATCATCATACACTGAAATCAAAACCGTCTGCGAATTCATTGAATTACAACCGCTGCCACTTAGACTTATATTAACATTGTAATTAAATATTCCTGGTAAGTCGAAATTTGGAGGCAGATAGTTGTTTTGAGTTGCTCCAACAATATTTTGATTATTCAATTGCCATTGATAAGTTGGATTTCCAAACCCGCCTGTATAACTAACTATTAATGGGGTTGAAATAGTTCCACCTATACAAATTGATTCTGTAGGAATTGGTTGTACTGATATTATTGGGTCTTCTAATACATTTGCAAATGCTGCTTGAGATGTTATTAAAGAACATCCTCCAGAATTAAAACTAATCGTGCAATAAAAATAAGTCAATCCAGCAATATTCGAAGACGGTTGATAAGTAGGATTCGTTTCTCCGGATAATAATGTACCGTCAATTGTGGAATTTGTTGTATTA
>CANHRW010000164.1 GCA_947462865.1 Bacteroidota bacterium
AATGATGTCAAAATTATTGCAGGCAAGCACCACCCCAACAATGTTTTTGCCAATATCATGCACATCGCCCTTTACGGTAGCCATTAAAATTTTTCCTTGTGAATTGCTTGTTTGGCCACTTTTAAGCTTCTCTTCTTCCATAAAAGGCATCAGATACGCTACCGCTTTTTTCATCACCCTAGCGCTTTTAACTACTTGTGGTAAAAACATTTTACCCGAACCAAACAAGTCGCCAACCACATTCATACCAGCCATCAATGGTCCTTCTATGACTTCAAGTGGTCTGCTAAACTGTTGTCTGGCTTCTTCTGTATCTGCATCAATATAATCTACTATACCTTTTACCAAGGCATAACTCAATCTTTCTTCAACTGTTTTGCTTCTCCAGGCTTCATCTACTTTTTCTTGTTTGCCTTTTTGTTTAACCGTTTCGGCAAAGCTGAGTAATCTTTCGGTGGCATCGGGTCTTCGGTTGAGCAATACATCTTCAACGTGTTCCAATAAATCTTTGGGAATGTCATCGTATACTTCAAGCATACTAGGGTTTACAATACCCATGTCCATGCCATGCTGAATGGCATGGTACAAAAATGCCGCATGCATGGCTTCTCTTACAGAATTGTTTCCTCTAAAAGAGAAAGAGACATTAGAAACGCCACCACTCACATGTGCTCCTTCTAGGTTTTCTCTGATCCATTTTGTGGCATTGAAAAAATCAACTGCATTGTTGTTGTGTTCTTCCATTCCTGTGGCAACGGGAAAAATATTCGGATCAAAAATGATATCGCCCGGAAAGAAACCTACTTTGTCAACCAAAATGCGGTAAGCTCTCTCACAAATTTCAATTCTTCTTTGGTAAGTATCTGCCTGACCCTGCTCATCAAAAGCCATTACAATAACCGCAGCGCCATAGCGCTTAATTAATTTAGCCTGATGAATAAATTCTTCTTCCCCTGCTTTGAGTGAAATAGAATTTACTACGCATTTTCCTTGAACCACCTTTAAACCTGCTTCAATAATTGGCCATTTAGAAGAATCAATCATTACAGGAACCCTTGCTATATCTGGTTCTGCGGCTACCAAGTTTAAAAATCGGGTCATTGCCTCTACGCCATCTAGCATACCCTCATCCATGTTTACATCAATGATTTGTGCACCACCTTCTACTTGTTCTCGGGCTACAGCCAATGCTTCGTCAAAATTACCTTCTTTGATGAGACGAAGAAATTTTGCTGATCCTGTTACATTGGTTCTTTCGCCCACATTCACAAAGTTTGATTCTGGAGTAACCACTAGTGGCTCCAATCCTGAAAGCTTTAATGTATAATCTTTTTTCATGTGTGAATGCTATTTGTTGTCTGATGCCTGTGCGTTTTCAATTGCTCTTGGAGCATATTTAGCAGCTACTTCTGCTATGGCTTTAATATGATCGGGTGTGGTGCCGCAACAACCTCCTATAATATTCACCAAACCTTCTTTTAAAAACACTTCAATTTGTTCAGCCATGTATGCAGGACTTTCGTCGTATTGTCCCATTTCGTTTGGTAATCCAGCGTTTGGATGCGCACTTACATGAAAGTCTGAATGGTTCGATAAGATTTGTAAGTAAGGCCTTAGTGCTGCTGCACCCAAAGCACAATTTAAACCTATGCTTAACAATGGTATATGTGATACTGAAATTAAAAAAGCCTCTGTTGTTTGCCCAGAAAGGGTTCTACCTGAAGCGTCGGTGATGGTTCCACTTACCATAATTGGCATGCGACAATTGACTTCTTCAAAAACCTCTTCAATGGCAAATAGGGCTGCTTTTGCATTCAAGGTGTCAAAAATGGTTTCTACCAATAACAAATCAACTCCCCCATCCATTAAAGCCTTTACTTGTTGCTTGTATGCGGTAACCAATTGGTCGTAAGTAACTGCCCTATATCCTGGGTCATTCACATCAGGTGAAAGAGAGGCGGTTCTGTTAGTTGGCCCAATTGAACCAGCTACAAACCTAGGTTTGTCGGGGTTTAAAACAGTAAACTCACTGGCAACCTCTTTGGCAATTTTAGCAGATTCAAAATTGAGTTCATATACCAAGTGTTCCAAGTGATAATCGGCTTGCGCAATGGTGGTTCCACTAAAGGTATTGGTTTCACAGATGTCGGCACCAGCTTCAAAGTATTGTCTGTGTATGTCTTTGATGATTTCCGGTCTGGTAATAGAAAGTAAATCATTGTTTCCTTTTAATGGGTGCGTATGATTTGCTAAAGCAGCATTTCTAAAATCTTGTTCTTCTAGATGGTGGCGTTGAATCATCGTTCCCATGGCTCCATCTAATACCAATACGCGCTTTGCTAATAGTTGTTCAATATTCATTTTTTTAATTTAACAACTTAATCCAAAAAGCCAAGCAGAATTAGGGTATTTCACCTAGTATAGCTTATCAGCTCCTAATTGTAGGATAGGTATTGGCACTATTACTTTTGCAACTTGCCAAGACATCACAGGGCCTAATCCCTCCGTCTTTCTGGATAAGTGCTGCAAAGATGCTTATAATTTCATAGAAATCAATACGCATATTTAAAAAATCAAAAGCCACGCAATTTTGTAAATGGCCATTCAAAAGGGAGTTAAAAACCGATTTATTTGAAACTTTATTTATCATTTTCAAGGGATTACGAAATAATGTCATATCTTTGCCGCTCATTTTTAATAAAGTACTTTGAAAAATTTTAGTGAATTGGGCGTAGACACGCTCATCCTGAATGCGATTCAGGAATTGGGGTTTGAGAACCCCACAGCCATCCAAGAACAGTCAATACCTGTTTATTTGGAAACAGAGAGAGACATCTTGGGTTTAGCCCAGACGGGCACCGGAAAAACCGCCGCATTTGGCGTTCCGATTATTCAACTCATAGAGCCACAAAGTAAATTTGTACAAGCTCTAATTATTTGTCCAACCAGAGAACTTTGCGTTCAAATTAGCAAAGATTTAACTGCGTACGGAAAATTTAAACCAGGCATCAACATTGTATCTGTATACGGTGGAAGCAGCATTGAGCGCCAGGTTTCTGAACTTAAAAGAGGTGCTCAGATTGTTGTTGCAACACCAGGAAGACTGATGGACCTTATGGAGCGTAAAGCTGTTCAAATTAAACATGTAAAATATGTGGTTTTGGACGAAGCTGATGAAATGCTCAACATGGGTTTTGAAGAAGACGTAGAATTTATTTTGGGGCATACGCCCGATGAAAAGCGCGTTTGTTTGTTCAGTGCAACCATGCCTAAACAAATTAGAAACATTGCCAACAGGTACATGAAAGATCCTGTTGAACTTTCTGTAGGTAAAAGCAATTCGGGTAACGCCAACATTACACACCAGTATGCAACCATTCATGCAAAAGACAAGTATGCTGCATTAAAACGTTATGTAGACTTTAACAGCGACAACATTTATGCAATCATTTTTTGTAAAACCAAAAATGAAACACAAGAAGTTAGTGACAAATTGATCAAAGATGGTTACAACGCTGATTGTTTGCACGGTGATTTAAGCCAAGCACAAAGAGAAAAAGTGATGAACAGGTTTCGTCACCATGCCATCAGAATTTTGTTGGCAACTGATGTAGCTGCTAGGGGAATTGATGTTACAGGTTTAACCCATGTTATTCACTTCCAATTACCTGATGAAATTGAAAACTACACACACAGAAGTGGTAGAACAGCACGTGCAGGTAAAACGGGTGTTTCATTTACCTTGTTAAACATGCGTGAAGGCGGTCGTTTAAAAGACATCGAACGCATTAGCAATGTAAAGTTCGAAAAAATCATGATTCCTTCTGCGCAAGAAGTAAGAGACAAGAAGCTTTTGGCATTTACTGATACGATCATTAATACTGAAATTGAAGAACATATTTTTGATGTACAAGTTCAAAAGGCAGTTGATGCTTTGATGGAGTTAGACACCAAAGAATTGGTTCAAAAAATACTTTCTTTAGAGCTGAGACGTTTTTCTGTTGATTTCATGAACGAACCAGATTTAAATGCATCAGGTTTTGACAAAGGATCGGCCGGAAAAGATGGTTCTACAAGAGGTTACAAAGGTTCTAGAATTTTTGTAAGCTTAGGTAAGAAAGATGGTTTTGATATTCGCAGCTTTAAAGATTGGGTTGCTGATGCTTCAAACATTAGCTGGAAAGATTTGCGTGTAGATGTGAGTGGTGTTTATAGTTTTGTAGATGCTTTACCTGAACATGCCCAACAAATTATAGCAGCTTTAAATGGACAGCAGTATGCTGGAAGAAGCGTTAGAGCTGAACTTTCAGGCGACAAATCGAGCGGTGGCGGAGGTAGTTACGGACGTGGTGGTGGTGGCAGAAGCTACGGTGGTGGAGAATCATCAGGCAGAAGTTATGGCGGCGGCGAAAGACGCAGCGGTGGTGGAGAGAGACGTAGCTATGGAGGCGGAGAGTCATCAGGCAGAAGTTATGGCGGTGGTGAAAGACGCAGCGGTGGTTCTGATAGAGGTGGCGACCGTCGTTCTGGCGGTGGCGGATTTGGAGGCGAAAGACGCGGCAGCTCAGAAGGCAGCTCAAGAAGAAGAAGGTCATAAGAAGATCATAAATCAAATAGCCGGAATGTTCAACATTCCGGCTATTTTTGTTTCAAAGCAATTGTACATGAAAACTGAACAAGAAATTTGGGAGGCACTATCATTGGTTAACGACCCAGAAATACCTACAC
>CANHRW010000165.1 GCA_947462865.1 Bacteroidota bacterium
AATTTTTGCTCTAAGTCTAATTGTGACCCAATTTGTTTACTCCAAAGCGCTTGTTGACGGAGGTAATTCAAAGAATCGAGCTTGAGTTTATTTTGCGTAAATTCTACCAAGGCTTTTGCCTCTTCTAATTTGTTTTGATTGGCTTTTAACTGGGCATAATTGGCATTTGAAGCAGCATTGTTGATGCCTATTTTTTGCGTTTCGTGTGCCAAACTCAAAATGGGCATTCCTTTTTTAATGAAGTCGCCTTCATCTACAAAAAGCTGATTTACGATACCGTTGACAGGTAAATAAGCCGTGTATTGATTTTTAGCTTTAATTTTTCCTGAGGCATAAACCGCTTCAGTGATGTTACCAGTTTCAACAGTTACGGTTTCTTTTTTCTTGCCACAACCAACAATGGCAATGAAGCCAAGCACAACAATCACATGTTTCATAGCTCAAAGCTAAGATTTTGAGATCCAAAAAAACAAAAAAGCGATATAAATCATATTATTCATTAGAAAGGTCGTTTAAACTCATGAAGCTGGGTTTAAATTGCTCTAAACTTCCACACTCTAGTTCTATAGTTTTGGGTTCATTGGGCAGGAGGTCCATAAAATTATCACTCAATTGAAAACTACTTTCAGTTGAATAAATCCAGACATTTTTTTGGAGGGTACTGCTGTGTAATTTTATTTGATTTGGTGCAATGTATTCACAGTTGATTTTAGACTTTTTCAAGGATAAGTTTTTGGGCTCTGTAAAATAATGTAAGGATTGAGTGCAGGTTGTCGCACTACTGTATGTGGCTTCTAAAACAAGTGAATTGCTGTCTTTTGTTTGTTTAATGAGTTGCTTTAATGAGATGGCTATTTGCAAATTGTTTGCAATACTAGTTAAAGATACAGAATCGTTGAATTGGTATTTAACAGTTCCATCGAAGTCTATTAAACGTACGTTTAAATTGCCTTTTTCTGTTCGTTTTCTGTCGTCTAATAATTGAATCCATAACGAATCTGTTGTTTGAGTAAACGCAATTAACAAAGGATTGAAACTGTGTTTAACTTGGTAATAGGCTGCCTTGCGGTTGTTTTCAAAATCGAGTAAGCTCCAAGACGTAACTGGCCAACAATCGTTCAATTGCCAAATGAGACTACCCATACAATAGGGCATTTGCTTGCGGTGGCTTTCCATAGCTATTTTTAAACCATAGGCTTGCAAGAGTTGAGAGGTATAAACAAATGCATTGAATTGCTTTGGAATGCTGTAATGTTGACCCATATACATGCGGATCAGTTCATAGCCTCTTTTGTGTTTTTGGTGATTGTTAAGAGCAGTTGAATCAATTGAATTGGCATTGCTGCGCATATACTTATTCAGTACACCTAAGTCAGGCATGCCCTGAAAGCCATATTCACTCACAAATCTACCCGTATGATTTTGGTAGGCTGAAAATGGTGCTTCTCCCCACCAAACTCCCCAATAATGTGAGTCACCCTCTAAATAACTTTGTTTTCTTCCCCAACCATAAGCAGGCGATGATGGCCAATAGATAACAGGAGCAATTTCTGAAATCCAATTGGGAATCGCTTTTTCAAAAAGCCATTTGTAATTTTGAATCAGCTGAAGTGAATCTGAAGCATTGATGGCATATTGTTTTTGCCAGCCCCAATTGTGCCATGCCTCACTGATTTCATTGTTGCCGCAAAACAAAGCCAAGCAAGGGTGGGTTTGCAATCTTCTCACTTGTTGTTGCACTTCTTCTTTTACTGATTGGCAGAAAAATGAGTCGGCAGGATACATAGATCCAGCAAACATGAAGTCTTGCCAAATGAGTATGCCTTTTTGGTCGCATAATTCATAAAATTCATCGGGTAAATAAGTGCCACCTCCCCAAATTCGAATCATGTTCATGTGCATGTTCAGTGCTTCATCTGTCAATTTAGCATAATGCGTTAAAGGTAATTGATGCATGAAACTTCTAGGTGGAATTAGGTTTGTGCCCTTCATAAAAAGGGGAGTATTGTTCAATTTAAAATAGAATGATTTGCCAATTCTTGAATGATCGGATTCTTGAACCAATTCGAGCTTTCTTATACCAATTTCTATGTTTTTCTGAAATGCGACATGCTTGTTTTCATGTACTGTTAATTGAAATTGGTACCTGTATGGGTTGCCCAATGCTGCGGTCCACCAAAGTTTTGGATTGTTTAAATGTACTTTAAAATGCAAAAAGTATGTGCTATCGGTAAACGTATTTTGAAGTTGTTTAATACTTACATTGCTGTCAGAAAGGCAGCTCAATTGGTAACTCGTTTTTGCATGATTTTTTACACTGAATTGAAAACTTAAATTTAAATCTACCGATTGATCTGAATGAAATACTTGGCTTTGTTTGAAATTTAAAAACTGAATGTCATTGAATGCTTTTAGGTAGACATTTTTTAAACCAACTGTTATCAATTTAGGTCCCCAATCCCAACCAAATTGATAAGCTGGTTTGCGGTGGTATGCATAGGGTTCTATAGGTAATTTTTGTTCGCAATTTGGGACATATTTTGATAGAGGTTCAAATACCAATTTCAATTGATTAAAGCCTATTTTTAGGTATTGCTTACAGTTGAATTGCCAACTGATAAATTGGTTGTTTGTAGTGCCCATTAAATGCCCATTTAGAAACACTTTGCAATAGGTGTCTGGATTATCTAAAACCAATTCAATTTGTTGGTGCTTGTAAAAATCCTGCTCTAAAGTAAACGTAGTTTCGTATACCCATGTGCTGTCTGAGATCCATTGCAATTGTTGTTCATTGCTTCCAATATAGGGGTCATTGATTAGCTGTTGTCTCCATAAATCAGTGTGAACATTAAAAGGCACTTTGCAGTTAAAAGGCATTGAACCAGAAATTAAGTTACCCTTCCAATTTAAATTGTTTAAGTCTAGCATATCTTGAGCCCTTAAACTACAAGTAACCAATAAAAATACACCTAATACAAGCTGTTTCAACGACATTCCAATAGGGTTAAAAGTTGTTTTACTTCGTTTAAATTTGCTTGGTTGCCATTGTCTGTGATGGCTGCGCTATGGTATATTTCACAGTCTAATTGTTGGTGTATTGTTGCTAAATTGCTTGACCTAATACCACCTCCGGGAATGATACTGAGCTGATTGGCCGCCAACTGAATCATTTTTTTTAAGTTGTCAATCCCCTCAATAACACTTGGTTTGAGCCCCGAACTGAGCAACTGTTTAAACCCAATTTGTATGCATTGTTCAATGCCCAATTTGTAATCTGGTAATGAATCAAAAGCTTTGTGAAAGGTGCAGGGCAGAGGGTATGCCAAATCTACTAACTTCTTGTTTTTAGTGGTATCAATTGTGCCATCTGAATTTAAAATTCCAAATACAAACCCATTGGCACCTTTGTTTTTAAAAGTGAGCAAGTCGTTTTGCATTCGCTCAAATTCAATTTCAGTGTAAGTAAAATGACCAGCTTTAGGCCTTATCATCACCCGAATGTCTATGTCTGTAAAAGCTCTGTATTGCTTAAATACAGCTAAATCTGGAGTCAATCCATCCGCTAATTTATTGCTGCACAATTCAATTCTTTTGACATTGCCATTTTGAACCAACGCTAAATTCTCGGGGCCAAAAGTAGCAAGTTCCAGAAGGGGGCTTTGGAGTATGGGCATGGTTTAAATGATATGATCCGATTTGTGCAAATTGTTGCCGTTTTGGGTATAAACAGCATATTGAAACCCTGATTGTACGCAGTATGAACCAAATTCGCCCTTTTTGTTCAAAGCAATAAAACCCACTTGAATATCTTGGATATTTTTATTGCGATGTTTACAAATTCCAATAATTCTTTCAACTGCTTTTTTACAAGCTTTTTCTGGAGAATAGCCCATTCTCATTAATTCTACAACCAAATGTGATCCGGTCATTCGAATAACCTCTTCACCGTGCCCTGTGGCTGTTGCAGCGCCAATTTCATTGTCAACATATAAGCCCGCTCCAATGATAGGAGAATCTCCTACACGCCCATGCATTTTAAATGCCATTCCACTAGTTGTACAGGCGCCAGATAAATTCCCATTTGCATCTAAAGCAAGCATACCAATGGTATCGTGATTTTCTATGTTTACTTTAGGTTTGTATTCAGATTTAATCAGCCATTGCTCGTATTCTTTTTGAGAGGCTTCAATGAGTAAATTTTCTTTTTTAAAACCCTGTGAAAGTGCAAATTGCAATGCCCCATCTCCAACCAACATCACATGAGGGGTTTTTTCCATGACTGCCCTGGCAACAGAAATGGGGTGTTTAATAGATTCCAAAGCAGCTACAGACCCTATATTGAATTGGTGGTCCATAATACAGGCATCTAAGGTTACTTTTCCATCTCTATCGGGTCTGCCACCATAACCTACACTGCGTTCATTGGGGTCTGCTTCTGTAATTTTAACTCCAGTTTCAACGGCATCTAAGGCATTACCACCATTTTTAAGCACTTGCCAAGCCCCTTCATTGGCTTTTAACCCAAAATCACAGGTAGATATAACTATGGGTTTTTGTTCTTTATTTGAACTTTTTAATTCAAACGATTTTTCTGTAAAACCAAATCCAGTTAGGGGATTCGAAATGCTAGCCATAAGGGCCAACCCAGTTTTTTGAATGAATGCTTTTCGGTTATTTTTTATCTGCCTCATTTGTCAAGAATGTTTGAGAATAATGA
>CANHRW010000166.1 GCA_947462865.1 Bacteroidota bacterium
AAGAAAAGATAAAGCATTAAATAACTTGCCACAAAGGTCATGTATTTGAGAAATCAAGCTCTATTAAAAATCTCCTGTTTGTGCCAAAAATGAGCAACATAAATTCTTTTTAGAACAACTTCCTACACCCGCCATCCGAACATTAAAGAGTCATCAAATTGCAACATTAACTGATTTTACATGCTTCACAGAATCAAGTGTTGCAAGCTTTCATGGACTTGATCCTAAAAGCATGTCTGTTATTCTGAATGCCCTTAAAAAGCCAAATTAACATTTAAAACACCACTTACTTAGGCAAAGCATTCAAATATTCTTTAGCCTTGTCTTTGTAATAGGGTTGCATGCCAGGTGGCACTGTTTGAAGCAATTCCAATTGCTGCTTTTTTTGCGTATTGAATTGCTGAAAATAAACCGGAGAAGGTTTGATTTGTTCTTTGGCTTGTTCAGCTTCACGCTTATTGTCTTGGTCTTGTTTTTTTTCTGCTTTCTCATGCTCCAACATTCTACTCATGATTGCTTGCTGACGCATGAGTGTTTGTTGAGTGAGCTTTTTATTAAATAACTCCTTTTCGGTTTCTTGCATTTGTTTTTGTAACTCGTTGAGTGGCCTACTTCCTCCCATTTGTTCTTTTTGCAAGGCATCCATTTCGCTCAACATTTTTTGGAGTTGTTGCCTAATGGCCATTTGTTGTGCAGCCATTTTAGCAAATTTCTCAGATGACATTTTACCTTGTTCGCCGCTGCCATTCTGATTCAATCCCTCTTTGAGTTGTTTATTGAGTTCGTCTTGCATTTGTTTCAATTTGCTCATACTTGGGCTACCACTTCCGGGCTTTTTGCTAGGTTTTCCTTTACCTCCTTTGCCTGATTTTTGTTGTTGCTTTTGTTCTTGCAATTGCTTCAATACATCGCTTAACATCAAAGCTAAATTGTTCATGCGCATCATGGCATATTGTTGGTTAACTACAATTTCTTGATGCCTGCGTTGGTTAAAACCTTCAATGGCATCACTCAAGTGTTCATTCATTTTGCCAACTTCACGGTTAACAAACGACCGCATTTCAGGAACTTCTTTACTGATAGACAAAATGCTGTCTTCAATAATTTTAGCATTGTCTTTGATTAATTTTTGTGACTGTCCAAATTGAACAAATTGCGGATTGTAACCATTTATTTGTTTGAAGCTTTCCATGATATTTTCTTGAGAAGTACTCAATAGTATGAGATTATCTAATACCTCTCTAAGTGCTTGAATGTTCATCTCATTTTGCTTTTCTTCTTCTTTTGCAAGTTGCGACTTCATTTCTTGCGCCAGCTCTTTCATTTCTTGCGCCAATTCTTTCTGCTTCTGATTGGCCTTTGAATTGTTACCATTTTTGAGTTGCTCTTTGGTATCGTTTAATTTTTGTTCGATGTCGTTTTCTGCTCTTTGAAATTGGTCTAATGATTTGGGTTGCTCTAATGTTTTATTTTCCTCTGCAAGTTTGTCTAGGTTTTGTTGTAGGTTTTTGAACTCCTCTTCAATTTTTTGCTGTTGTTCAATAGTCTCATTTTTATTTTTTTGGTTTGACAAGTCCTGTTGCTTTTCAGCTAATTTTTCGAGTTCATTGGCATGATCTGTTAATTGCTTTTCCATTTCAAGCTCTTTGTACATTGACAACATGCGATCCAGCTCTTTTTCAACATCTTTGTTGTTGAGTTGAATTTGATTGAGCTCATCTTGAATGCGGTCTTTGTTTTGTTGTTTGATTTGCTTTTCTAAATCAGACATGAGCTTTTTCAATTCATCAGGCAAAACTTCTTTCATGAGTTTTTCTAGTTCAGCTTGTTTTTGAATAATTTGTTCATTCTCTTTTTTAAACTCTTGCTCTTTGAGTTGGTTATTTTTAAAATCTTTTTTAATAGATTCGATTTGTTGTGTCAAGTCGATTTGTTTTTTAAGCAGTTGTTCCAGTTTTTGTTGGTCTTCCCATTTCAACTGCTTTTCGTTGAGTTTTTTTGAGACAAGCTGTTTGATATCTTGTTGCAATTTTTTGGTTTCCTGTAAAGCTTCATTGAGTTTGTTTTGAAGCGCTTTAGCCCCTTTAGCTGAAGCTTCTTTTAGGCTTTGTGCATCTGGCGCCTTTTCTGTTTTTTGTTGTGATTTGGTTGATTTGGGCCCATGCACTCGGTCGTTGTCCCAAACCTCAAAATAATAGATCAACTCATCGCCCAATTCAATTCCAATTTCATTCCCATTGAATAAATAATTGAATAGTTGATTTTTTGACGCATCAATTTGAATAGGAATTTGTACCAAACCTTGGTTGATTTTTGCAGGATTATCTGATTTAACAAATTTGTAACAGAAATTCAATTTACTCAGGCCATAATCGTCAGTTATTTTACCCGAGAAATAAATTATTTTTTTTGACAATGAATCGGCTTGTTCATTGATTTCAATTTGAGGTGCAAGATCAGGTATTGCAACAATTGTAAAAAGTAAAGAATCTCCTTTTAAACCATTGTTCGATTTTGTGTAAATGGTATATGTAAAACTATTGCCTATTTTTTTCTGAATTTGAAAGTGGACTTGGTCTTTGGTTTGGGCAATTTGCTTTGTTTTTGCTATTACCATCATTACCGAATCGGTATGTTTTGCAGTAAAATTCCAAGTTATTTGAGTGCCTTCGGGTACGGTAAAATCTCCTGTGCTATTCACCGATTTATTTTCGTAACCAGTGTATTGTGGATAGTTGATGAATGCCCCATAATTTAACAACAATGGCTTGTTTTTAACCTCCAATAAATAAGGTCCAAATTCAAACCCAGCGGCTTCAATTGTAAATTGAATGTCTTGTTGTATGTTTTTCCATTCGTATTCAAATGTTGCCATTTGTTTTGCATTCATTTGATAGCGTTGGTCTTGAAAATAAATAAAACAAGCTTCTGGAACTTGCTTCCCATTGAATTCAATTTTTAAAATAAAATCTTGGTATTGCTCTGCTGAAAGTTTATTGTTGAGAATGCTCAACTGAAATGGAGCTTCCTTTTTAAAAACCTGATTGTAAAATAGAACACGCGTTCCTGCTCCTTTAATAATTTCAGGAAACTGAATAAAAAAAACCAAACCCAAAACCAATGCTGCAATGGCAATTTTTAAATAATTAAGTACTGTTTTAAATGGCAATGCTGCCATAAAAGGAATGGGACTCATCTCCTGTATTTTTTGATGAATGGCCGCATCCAATAAACTTCCTTCCTGAGCATTCAAAGGCATCAATTGCAATACATTCATTAATTTATCTTGTATTTCAGGAAAATGATTGCCAATTAACTTGGCAGCCTGTGCATGTGAAATTGAACTACGGATTTTTATCAAACCCAATAATGGTAAAAGACAATAAAGAACCAATACCACCAAACTAACTACAACACATGAATAAAATAAAATACTTCTAATTTTACTGGTGTATTGTCCGGTGTATTCAATGAAACTAACTACTATAAATGTGAGTATACCAATGCCAATAAAAAGAAAAAATCCTTTTAACAACTGGTTCAAATAATACCGCCTAATAAAAGCATCCAGTTTTTGGTAAATATGTTTGGTATCGGCGCTCAAAAGGAAGTATTTATTTATCAGTTAAGGTAGCACCAAAAATAGCAAATTATACTTGCTAAATAAACTGTTTGGGGCTTAATCAACAAATTTAAAAGACTGTCCATCAAACAATCCCAAATCGCTAAGTTTTAATTCAGGTATTACCAACAGGGCCATAAATGAAAGTGTCATAAATGGGGCTCCTAAAGTTGTTCCCATATTTTGTTTGGTATACGCGTCTAATGCTTTGTATTTCTGAGTGGTTACATAGGCATCGGCCCCAGACATTAAACCTGCAAATGGCAGTTCAAGTACATCTTGGTATGACCCATTTGCAACAGACAGGCCACCTTTGCATTGCATGAGCGCATTCATGGCAAGCTGAATATCGGCAGCATTGGTTCCCATGGCAATGAGGTTATGGCTGTCATGGGCTACAGTTGAGGCCATAGCTCCAAATTTTATTCCAGTGCCTTTAATGTAACAAAACTGAGGTGTTGCTGTCTTATACCTATTGATGATTGCCAATAATATGACATCGTTTTCTAAAGTACATTCAGTGGCATTCAGTAATTTTTTGCGGGTAATTAATTCCCCGTCTATACATTCAATAACCCAATGAGTTGATTTAGGTTCAACAGCTATTTCTGCTGTTTTTATGAATGATGGATAAAACTGGTTGATGGCATTTTCTTGAACAGATTCAATATGGCTCTTGCCATTAGCTGAAACACATTGGCCATTGATATAAGTAGCCAGCACATTGAATTGTTGTAAATTGTCTACTAAAATAAAATCTGCAGGGTCACCAATACGCAATAAACCAACCGGTAGTTTGTAATGGGCTACCGGGTTGTAACATGCCATGCGCAACACATCATACAAATCGTAGCCAAGAGCCAATGCCCGTTTTACCAATTCGTTGATATGTCCTTGTTCTAAAGAATCAGGGTGTTTGTCATCGCTACAAAACATCAATTGTTCAGAAAAATGTTGGATCAATGGATGCAACGCGTTAAAATTCTTTGCCGCACTGCCTTCCCTGATTAAAATTTGTACACCCAATCCAATTTTTTCTAAGGCTTCTTCATAGGTAAAGCATTCATGGTCTGTAGCAATTCCTGC
>CANHRW010000167.1 GCA_947462865.1 Bacteroidota bacterium
GCCTTTAGAGATGGTAAATTGGTAGAAAGAACTTTTGCCAATAGGTTAATCTGGAACAAAGAAAAAACTTGTTGGACATTTGAAGGATATGTTAGACGTCTTTTCAATAACCAACAAGAATTTTTGGTGAAAGGATTGCGCATGGATACCACATTGAACATCAGCCCTGACGAGTTTGTTGTCAAAACCAATTATGTATCATCAATGACCAATCCTGAACTCAACGAATACATTAGAAAAGAAACAGAAAAAGGCAATCCTAAAGTAGGTAAATACAAAGTAGAATTATACAAGCGAACCATTGTACCAGTATCTTTTTTTGTATTAACCTTATTGGCTGTTGCTGTATCCTCGTCAAAAAATAGAGGAGGCACAGGATTTCACTTGGGTATAGGTATCATTATTACATTTGCTTATTTGCTGTTTATTCAAATTTTCAATACCATGGGAAATACAGGAGTAATGGTTCCTTGGGTTTCCGTATGGATTCCGAGTATCGTGTTCTTTTTTGTTGCACTGATTTTGTTAAAAAGAGCCCCTAAATAATTGAAATTTAATAAAACATTTCTTGCTCTTCATGCCATTGTTTTCCTTTGGGGTTTGACTCCAGTACTGGGCAAATTGATCACTTTACCTGCTTTAGAATTGGTTTGGTGGCGATTGGTTATTGCTATTTTGAGTTTAGTATTTTATTCAACATATAAAGGCATACCGCTTCAGTTGAAATGGAAACAGGTATTTCCTCTTTTGGCTTGGGGAGTTGTTGTAGGGCTTCACTGGTATTTTTTTTACCATGCCATTAAAGTTTCAAATGTATCAGTGGCTATGATGGGTTTTAGTACCCTAACCTTGTGTGCAAGTTTGGTTCAACCCATTTTATTAAAAAAGAAAATCATTTCAATTGATGTGGTTTATGGACTATTTATTTTGCTTGGTTTATGCATTATCAGTTATGCTGAACAGGTTTATTTAAAAGGTGTATTGTTTGGTATATTGGCTGCATTTACTGGGGCTTTGTTTGGGGTTTATAACGGCAGTTTAATACAAAGATTTCATGCTGTTCAAATTGCGTTTTATGAGTTTTTAGGTGCATTGTTATTTATTAGTATCATTTCAATGATTGATACGCATTCAATAGTTGATTTTGTTGCTTTGCCTTCCATAGAGAATATGGCTTACTTGATGGTATTGTCTGTAGTTTGTACAACGCTTGCATTTACTTGGAGTGTAGAAATTTTGAAGAAAATAGATGCCATTACTGTAATTGTAACCAATAATTTGGAACCTATATATGGGGTTTTATTGTCTCTAATAATTTTTGGTGTATCTGAATACATGTCTGTCCAGTTTTATATGGGTGCACTCATCTTATTTATGGCGGTATTTAGTTATCCTTTTGTTAAAAATAGAATGGAAACAAAACAATAAACAGCTGTTTGTTTCTTTATACCCTTTTAGTAATTTGCTGACATGTATAAATTTCTAATAAAACAGGTCTTCATTTTATGGACTATTTGCTCAACTATACAAGTCCTGGCTCAATCTAAAGATAACAGTTTGTTGTTAAAATTTCCACTAACAAAATCAATAGACTTAACAGCAATCTCAGATTTACCTGAAGCCAAAATTATATCCATGGCTCCAGCACCATTTACAGATAATAAAAATAAAAAGCTGCTATTGGATGAACAACGCATTCAAAAGCAAAATACACGTGTGTTCAATAAAACAAGTTCCAATCATGCCGTTAGTCCAATAGTTGGTAAAAATTTTATGGGTAATTTGGTGATGTCAACGCCAAATGACAATGATATAGCCATATCAAATGGCGGTAAAATTCTCAGTGCAGTCAATCAAAATATTCGAATTTATAACGATACAGGAAGAGAATTATATGGGAGAACTTTGGCAGCTATTGCAACGGCTTTAGGTCCATTGAATAGAACATTTGATCCTAGAGTCATCTATGATCCAGAAGCAGATCGTTTTATTTTGGTTTTTTTGCAAGGTTCAACAAGTTTAGATACGCGTATTATTGTTGGATTCTCACAAACAAATGATCCTCAGTTGAAATGGAATTTTTACACCATTCCTGGCAATATTACCTCTGACAATAGTTGGAGCGATTATCCCATTATAGCTATTAATAAAAATGAATTGTTTGTTACGGTTAATAGACTCAAAGACAGTACGTCTTGGCAAAATGGTTTCTTAGAATCCTATATCTGGCAAATTAATAAATTCAACGGCTATAATGCAGATAGTTTACAAACAAAAAATTACAATAATATCAATTATAATGGCAAGTCAATTTGGAGCCTATGTCCGGTTAAAAACAATTACCAATTGCAAACACCTGGAATGTTTTTTGTTTCGCATAGGCCAGGTGATTTGAGCAACGATACTGTTTTTCTCCATTACATTGACAATACCATTGAATCGGGCGCTGCCAAGCTAACTACAAGGGTTTTAAAGAGTAATTGTCCCTATGGTTTACCGCCAAATGCTTATCAACCCAACGGAAAAAAACTCCAAACAAATGATGCACGCGTTTTAAGTGCAATGATAGTTAATGGCGAAATTTTGTACGTTGGTAACTCCATTGATACAGCATTGTACAATCCTTCAATTTATTTAGGACGAATTGAAAATACTTGGGAAGCTAGTCCCAAGGCAACGGCACAATTGATTTCGTTTGATTCATTAGACATTGGTTACCCTAGTATTGCTTATGCTGGTGCTGGATCTTATGGTGATCCTAGCAGTATGATTGCATTTTCTCACAGTTCAAAAAAGCATTTTCCGGGTACTTCAGTGGTTTATTTAGACAGAAATTTCAATGTTAGTGCTCCTGTATTTGTCAAACAAGGCGAATCTGTTATTTCATTACTTGCAGATTCTGTTCAACGATGGGGCGATTATTCTGGTGTACAAACTAAATACAATGAATTGGGGGTTTGTTGGCTTGCTAGTTCTTATGGTACTTTAAGCAGAGACAACCGAGCCTGGATAGGTAAAGTCCAAAATCAAGACCCATTGTTGCGTATTCCTAAGAACGAAATTATATCTAAAACCAATCTATACCCAAACCCTGTTTCTTCAGTTTTTACATTAGAGTTTGAAATGCCTTCATCTCAATTGTTAGAAATTAGGCTCATTTCAATGGATGGAAAATCAATTGTTTTAAACAAAGAATTGGCTAAAGCTGGTTTAAATGAATTGCGAATAGAAACCAGTACCATTCAGAATGGCAACTATTTATTACAATTGACAAATGAAAATAAATCCATACTTACAAAGCGTATTGTTATTGATCGCCATTAATTGTATGGCTTGCAAAGGTCCAATACATACCGAAAACCAACATTCAAAGCCTTTGATGACTACTGCAACAGATTCTTTGAAGGTTGTTATTGATTCAATTCGTGATAACAGAAACCGCAAATAAATTCAAACAGTTTAACTGTTTGGTGGTGTATAATCCATTGGCAGGAAAGGGGAGAGCGCAAAAAGAAACAAAGCTTGTTGTTGAATTCTTTAAAAAAAAGGGTATTCGTTATACTATTCAATCTACCTCTTCATGCACAGCTTTTGAACAATTTGATTGTTTGGTACTTATTGGTGGTGATGGTACGCTCAATTATATGCTCAACCAACATTTTCCTATTCCATGTCCCGTTTTATTGATCAAAGGTGGTACTGGTAATGATTTCTATACACACCTGTATGGTCAATTAAAAACCATTGAACTGTTAGAATTATTGTTACAAAAACTACACATTCAAGCTATTGATATAGGTAAATGCAATCAGCATTATTTTATCAACGGATTTGGATTGGGTTTTGATGCAGCCGTAGTTCAAACCAATACTGCAAAAAAACAAATAACTGGTAAACTCGGATACTTGCTAGATGTATTTTTAAATTTATTTCATTACAATGAACAAGTAATTTCTTTGAAAATAGACGATGAACACCCCATTCAATGTTCTCTTTTTATGTTAACTATTGCCAACGGCAGAACCTATGGAGGAGGATTCAAAGTTGCTCCAAAAGCAATTTTAAATGATGGCTTGTTGGAATATATTGCCATTCTACCCGTTCCAAAATGGAAAAGATTGTTGTTATTACCCGTTATAGATAGGGGATGGCATTTGAACTTAAAAATGGTAAACTACCAACAAATTAAAAGTTGTGAAATGAGTGCTCAGCTACCCTTTTCAATCCACCTAGATGGTGAACTTCAAAAAGGTACTCATTTTAAAGTGAATTTACTTCAAGGGCAAGTTCTAATGTTAGTGCCTTAAGCCAATATACGCTCTTTACAAGCTAATAAGATAGCATTTGCTTTCTCTTCTGTTTCGCTTTCACTATATACTCTTAAAACAGGTTCAGTGCCACTTGCACGAATCATGACCCATTCTCCGTTTCCTAAATGGAATTTAAAGCCATCTAAATCCTCGGTCTTTTCTATGTTATAGGAGCCAAACTGGGTATAAGCACCATTTTTACAATTGTTCAATACACGTTGTTTAATTTCTTCAGTAATGTGTAAATCAATTCTGCCCATCGCAAAACTACCAACTATGTCATAAACTTCCTGAATCAATTGGTCTAAACTTTTACCTGTTTTGGCC
>CANHRW010000168.1 GCA_947462865.1 Bacteroidota bacterium
CAAAGGGAAGGCATTACCGATATAGATGGAATGATTGTAAAATTATCCAAAATGGTGCCTGTTCTTCAAATTGAGGCTTTGGGTGATACTGCAGAAGATGTATTAAAAGAAGCTGAAAGACAATTGGCTTTAGGCTTAGATCCAACTAAAACCGTATTTAAAATTCCTGTATCTTTAGAAGGTGTAAGGGCATGTAAATTGTTACGTAGCAAAGGCTATTTGGTAAACATTCATTTGGTTTATACATTACAACAAGCCTACATGGCAATGCATGCTGGTGCAACTTATGTTTGCCCATTGGTAGGCAGGTTACAAGACCAAGGACACGATGCTTTAGATTTAGTAGACCAAATTGTTTCAGCGGTAGACCATTATGGTTACGATACCAAAGTGATGTTTTCATCTGTAAGAACCATGGAGCATATCAGAAATGCTTTAAACATAGGCGTTCATACCATTACTGTACCTTTAAAAATAATGAAACAGTTAACTGAAAACCATTTCACAACTGTTGGTACGGATCAATTTATTAGAGATACCCGTTTAATGACTGTACGTGTGAAAGAGGTATTGAATGGCGTAAACCCTACAGTGGATGTGAATACCAATTTGTCTGACGCCATTATTAAAATGACAGAACATGGCTTTGGTGCCATTACCATTACCCATGCAGATGGTTCTTTAAAAGGCGTATTTACAGATGGTGATTTACGTAGAAAAATACAACATGATGGCCGTGATGTATTGGCAAAGAAAATGGGTGATTTTGAATATGGTACAGCCATTTCAATTGACTCAAATGCTTTGTTAAATGATGCAGCTGTGGTATTCAAATCAACCAAAGTAGACACCATTTTAGTAACAGAAAACGGCAAGCCAGTAGGCATGTTAGACATTCAAGACTTAGAATCTTAATAATAAAAAACACATATAAAAGGAGGTTTAGGCCTCCTTTTTTTATGAATTAATTCTGCTCATATGCAAACAATCGTTAGTGAATTTGAAGCCATTGGTGGCGTTTTTGTTCAAAGACCAAGAGCCATTGTAGAAAAACTGAACCACATAAAAGCCTTTGTGTTTGACTGGGATGGTGTTTTTAACAATGCCGCTAAAAACAGCAATAACAGCAGTAATTTCAATGAGGCAGATAGTATGGGTACCAATTTATTGAGGTATGCGCATTATTACAAAACCAATGAAATGCCTTTAGCCGCCATTATTTCCGGCGAAAAAAACGAACAAGCCTTTTATTTTGCTCAGAGAGAGCATTTTCAATCGGCATATTATAAAATAGCGCATAAAATAGATGCCTTGCAACATTTTTGCCACGCACATGAATTGGCCATGCATGAGGTTTGTTATGTATTTGATGATGTGCTGGATTTGAGCATTGCATCGGCATGTGGCTTAAGAATTTTAATCAACAGAAAAGCCAATCCTTTGTTTAGAAATTATGTGGTACAAAACAACCTAGCCGATTATGTAACTGGTCATGAAAGCGGAAACTTTTCAGTAAGAGAAGCCTGTGAAATGCTCATTGGCTTAGGAGGAAACTATGATGCCCTCATGAAAGAACGCACGGTCTATCATGGCAATTATGCCAGTTATATAACACAAAGACAAAGCCTACCAACTCAATTTTTTACAGTAAGTGAACAAGGCATCACCCAAACTAACCCATAATTATTCGGTTAGTTCGAGCCAGCGCAATTCTTTTGAATCGAGTTTTTGTTTGACAGTTTCGTAATCGTTTGTAATGGTCAATAGGGTTTCGTGATCGGCAATGTTTTCTTGCAGTTTTTGCTCCAAAACTATTTTTTGTTGCTCCAATATGGCTATTTCTTCTGTCAATTGTTCCAGTTCTCTTTGCTCTTTGTAGCTGAGTTTCTTTTTGCTAGTTTGAACTTGAACTGGTTCACTCATTGGTGCAAATGCTGTTTGGGTTTTGCTATCAGTATCTTTGTTTTTATTACTCTCTAAATCGTTCAAGTATTCTTGGTAATTGCCATTGAATGACCTGATTTTACCATTTCCTTCAAATACAAACAAAGAGTCAACCAAATTATCCATAAAATAACGGTCATGCGTTACAATTAAAATACAGCCATTGTAAGCAGCTAAAAAATCTTCCAGTACATTTAAGGTATCAATGTCTAAATCATTGGTAGGTTCATCTAATACCAAAAAGTTAGGCTGTTGCATTAAAATGGTTAACAAATACAACCTTCTTTTTTCGCCACCACTCAAAGAGCCAACATAATTGTATTGCTTTTTGGCATCAAATAAAAATTGTTTCAATAAATTGGTAGCCGTCAGTTTAACCCCTTTACCAACTTCAATGTATTCGGCAATATCGGTAATAACTTCTATAACCCTTTTGTCTTCTTTGAGTTGAATGCCTTGTTGGTTGTAGTAGCCAAATTTAACAGTATCTCCTTTTGAAATTTTACCTCCATCGTATTTCTCTAATCCAAGCAGCATGTTTAAAAAAGTACTCTTGCCAACTCCATTTTGCCCAATGATACCGATGCGTTCTCCCGGAACAAACAAATGGGTAAAGTTCTCGCAAATGAGTAAGTCTCCGAACTGTTTGTGTAAATGATTGACCTCTAAAATTTTGGTACCAAGCCTTTGCATTTGCATTTGAATTTCTACCTGGCTATCATCCTTTTGGTAAGCTGCTTTTTCTTTTAACTCGTAATACGCATCAATACGGCTTTTACTTTTGGTGGTTCTGGCTTTGGGTTGTTTGCGCATCCATTCCAACTCTTTTCTGGCCAATTTACGGGCAGCATCAGCCTCTTTGGCTTGATAGGTTTCGCGCATTTCTTTCTTTTCTAAAAAATACGCGTAGTTGCCTTTATAGGTAAAGAGTTGACCTTCGTCTATTTCAATAATTTCGTTGCAAATTTTGTCTAAGAAATAACGGTCGTGGGTAACCAACAAAAGGGTTAAATCCAATGCCTGTAGCCATGCTTCGAGCCACTCAATCATTTGTAAATCTAAATGGTTGGTAGGTTCATCCATGATGACAAAATCGGGTTCTTGAATCAAAACCTGAGCCAAAGCAAGTCGTTTCTTTTGGCCTCCACTCAAGCTGTTTACTTGTTGTTCCAAGTGGTGGTGTAAATTCAACTTGGTTAATATGGTTTGCACTTTGTTTTCTAAGTCCCAGGCTTGATGCAATTCCATGTCTTCCATTACTTTTTGCATCTCTTCATGAATCTGAACATTTTCTGGGTCATGTTCCATTCTTTCTGTTAAGAGCTCAAATGTGGCAATGGTTTTAAACTTAGGATGTTCTGTATTGAAAATGGCTTCTAATACAGTGTGATTTGGGTTAAAAACAGGTTCTTGTTGGAGGTAAGTCCAAGTAATATTTTTGTCTATGATTACTTTTCCGTCATTGTCCGATTCTTCTTTTCCGGTTAAAATTTCTAATAAAGAACTTTTTCCGGTTCCATTTTTTGCAATCAATGCAATTCTTTCTCCTTTGGCAATGCTTAAATTTAAGTTTTTAAACAAGGTTCTTTCTCCGTATCTTCTGCAAAGATTTTCTGCTCTCAAATAAATCATGCGCAAGAATAAGATTTTACTTTGAAGTAGCAGGTATATTTTAGATAATCGCATAAAATATTCAACATGATACTAGGAATTATACCAGCCAGATATGCAAGCACACGTTTTCCAGGAAAACCTTTGGCAATGATAGAAGGTAAAAGCATGATCAGAAGGGTGTATGAGCAAGCTGCACAAGCCAAAACCATAGACAAGCTAGTTGTTGCCACAGACGATGAAAGCATTGCAGCACACGTGCTTGAATTTGGTGGGGAGGTAGTAATGACCAATTCTGAACATCCTAGTGGAACAGACAGGTGTTACGAAGCCTTTAAAAAGGTTGCTGGCGATTTCAATTATGTCATCAATATTCAGGGAGATGAACCTTTTTTAGATCCCAAGCAAATAGACGAATTGGGCGCTGTTTGCAAAGGACAAACAGAATTGGCCACACAAATGATTCGGGTAGACAACTCCGCTTTTTTGTTTGACCAAGGTGAAGTAAAAATAGTATTGAACCACGAAAACGAAGCTTTGTATTTTAGCAGAATGGTAATTCCGTTTGTAAAAGGAAAACCTGAAGCTGAATGGCATTTACACCACAATTATTATAGGCATGTAGGCATGTATGCATACCGCAGAGATGTATTGCAAGCCATTACCAAATTGCCAGTTTCGGCCTTAGAAAAAGCAGAAAGCCTTGAACAATTGCGCTGGTTAGAAGCAGGCTTTAAAATTAAATGTGTAGAAACCCAATTCGATAGCCATTGCATAGATACTCCTGAAGACATAGAAAGGGTATTGCAATTGATGAGGGCTTAAACTTTTTTATTTATCTCTTAAAAAACTGATTTCTTGTTTGAGTTATGAAAATAAACCGTTCGTACAATACGAAATTATTTTTATGTTAAATTGTATTTGTTAATTAAAATGATAATTTAATTTATTATTATTACGAACTTTTTAACCTTTAAAATACTAAAAAATGAAAAAGACAATTTTTAACATTTTCGCAGTTATCTGCGTAGTTTCTGTGTTGAGTTCATGTGCAACAGTTTTTGGTGGATCTGTAA
>CANHRW010000169.1 GCA_947462865.1 Bacteroidota bacterium
CTGCTTGAAATGCATTTTTACTTTGACCCAACATGGTTGCTGCATTTAGCTTTGCCCTGTAAGGACCTGCGATTAATTCAGCTGCTTTTAAGAATATAGCTGCTCTTTGCTCCCATGCCAAGTTTTCCCAATTAGATTTAGCAGCCAAAGCTGCATCAATAGCCATTTCTACATGGCTTGCATCTCCAACATGAAAATCAGCCAACTTGTGCTGGTGGTCATGAGGTGGGCATACAGCAATGGTATTTCCGGTTCTAATTTCTTTTCCTCCAATATACATTGGAATATCGAGTACCTGATTTCTTGCTGATGCAATTGCAGCTTTTAATTCTGCTCGGTGAGTTGAACCTGGTGCATAAGTTAATATTGGTTCATTAACGGGAACCGGAACTTTGAAAAATCCATTCATAACCCTATTGTATTGATAAGGATGCAAAAGTAATTCATTTTTTCAAATGAATGAATGCCATATGGGCTTTAAAATTTAATGCAATTGAATTTGGGCTGGACTGCCTGATAAATCAATGTAAACTGGTTCATTTTTAACAGGATGAGTAAAAGCTAATGAAAATGATTGCAAGGCAATGGATTGATCAGGATTGGGCTTGGAAGCACCATATTTGACATCACCCAAAATGGGGCAACCCATAGCAGACAATTGTGCCCTAATTTGGTGTTTTCTGCCTGTTTCTAAATGAACTTCAAGCAAGCTTTTACCTTTTGTACTTTTTAAAACTTCGAAACTAAGCCGGGCTTCAACAGCATTTGAAACTTTTGACTCAAAAGCTTTTGTGAAATTTTTAACTGAATCTTGCCTGAGCCAATGTACCAAACTTCCTTTTTTTAGTTTGGGCTGACCTTCAACAATGCAGCGGTATGTTTTTTGAACTTCTCGGTCATGAAAAATCTCGTTCATACGGGTTAAGGCCTTGCTTGTTTTGGCAAAAATTACTATACCAGAAACAGGCATGTCTATTCTGTGAATGACTCCCAAATAGACTGCACCCGGCTTTTTGTATTTCTTCTTAATGTACTGTTTAATTTCATCATCTAGTGACAATGGCTTTCCAGGCTCAGGCTGCACAGTCTGACCCGATTTTTTAAACACTGCAATTAAATGGTTATCCTCAAAAAGAACTGTCAAAATGAATGAAGTTAGTATTGTTCTTTTTCATTGGGAAAATCTTGCTTTTTGACGTCTTCAACATAACGTTCAACAGCTAGTTTAATTTCGTCGTATAGGTTTAAATACCTCCGTAAAAATTTAGGTGAAAAATCTTTGTTAATCCCTAACATATCGTGACTAACCAATACTTGACCATCTACCTCGCTACCTGCACCAATTCCAATAACAGGAATTTGAATAATTTGGGCTACTTGCTTAGCCAATTTAGATGGAATTTTCTCCAATACCAATGCAAAACAACCAGCCTCCTCCAACAATTTGGCATCACGAATTAATTTGTCGGCTTCGGCTTCTTCTTTGGCTCTTACTTCATAGGTTCCAAATTTATAGATACTTTGTGGGGTCAATCCCAAATGACCCATCACTGGAATTCCTGCAATGAGGATACGTTTTATAGATTCAACTACTTCTTCGCCACCTTCTAATTTTACAGCATGTGCTTCGGCCTCTTTCATGATGCGTATGGCTGAATTTAGCGCTTCTTTTGAATTACCTTGATACGAACCAAATGGCAAATCTACCACAACCAATGCCCTATCAACAGCTCTGATTACACCAGCAGCATGTGAAATCATTTCATCTAACGTAATGGGCAATGTTGTTTCATGACCATGCATCACGTTTGAGGCTGAGTCTCCTACTAATAACACATCTATCTTTGCCGCATCAAAAATTTTAGCCATGCTGTAATCATACGCTGTCAACATGCTAATTTTTTCGCCCCTTTGCTTCATTTCATGCAAAGTATGGGTGGTTACTTTTTTAACTTCTTTGTAAGTGCTCATAACTATTTTGAAATTCAAAGGTATAATAAAACCTTTTACTTTAAATGCTTGACTTGGTTTTGAATAGGCTTAAAAAATGCCTTATTTTGTACCAGATGAAATTTTTATCCTATTTAACAGGTTTTATCCTGCTTGCATTTAGCTCAGGTTGTTCAAACGATATTGAGATCAATGCACCCTACCAAGACATTGCTGTTGTATACAGTTTTTTAGACCAAAATGAACCCGTTCAATACATTAGAATTCAAAAGGTGTATCAAAACAATGCTTCCCTCTCAACCGCTGAAGGTGCTCAATTGACTGACTCGCTCTATTTTGACTCTTTAGAAGTTTCGATTACCAATGTCAATACCAAGGTAATTTATACATGTACCAAAATTGATAGCATTCCAAAAGAAGCAGCATCAGATACCACAGGCCTATTTGGCAACAGTAAACATTTTTTATATGCCTGTAAAATTCCAAAAAATCCAAACAAAGACGAAGACGATATTTACCAGTTAAACATACGTGTTCCAAAATCTGGTAAACTATTTAGAGCCACCACTAAAATTGTAAAAGATGCCAGCATTGAAGCCAGAACCATCCCATTAAGAACTATTCCAGCAAATACGGCTTTCCCATTTAGGTTTGTTACTGGCAAAAACTCTTTTTTATATGATTTGGTGGTTCGTTTTAAATACAAAGAAATGAACGCCAATGACACTTCTGTTTTCACTAATAAATTCATAGATTATTATGTTCAACGCTCAAAAAAATACACCTATTCATTGAGCACCAATACAGAAAGTGTGGTTTCTAACTTTTTCATTGACCATATAAAGAGCAATCTTAAATATGATGTTTCTAAAATTAGAAGAACTATAGGCATTGAATTTATTGCTTATGGAGGCTCTGAAGAACTCAGAGATTACCTAGACTTAAATAAACCAAATACCTCTATTGTACCTAAAAATACGGAATATTCCAATATTGAAAATGGGAAAGGAATATTCAGTAGCAGGAACTACACAGTTCAAACAGGAGTTGTATTGGATGATCTTTCATTTGAAGTGCTGCGTAAAGAACTTCCAAACTTCAGGTAACTGACAAAACTGACATTTTGCCGCAATAATTGGCCATAAAACTTCCGATTTTAAGCTTATTATGACATAAATTGTTAAAAGCTGACACTTCATTGCATTGGTATAATGATTGATGCAAGTAGTCAAAGAAAATTACAATTTTATGAGTAAAATAATAGGTATCGACTTAGGAACAACCAACTCTTGCGTAGCCGTTATGGAAGGCAATGAGCCGGTAGTAATTGCAAACAGTGAAGGCAAAAGAACCACTCCTTCTATTGTTGCATTTTTAAAAGATGGTGAAAGAAAAATTGGAGATCCTGCCAAAAGACAAGCAGTGACCAATCCAATCAATACCATTTTCTCAATTAAAAGATTCATGGGACATACCCATGGTGAAGTAAGCACCGAAATTAGCAGAGTGCCTTACAAAGTAGCAAAAGGTGATAACAATACCCCAAGAGTGGATATTGATGGCAGACTTTACACGCCTCAAGAAATTTCAGCTATCATTCTTCAAAAAATGAAAAAAACAGCTGAAGACTATTTGGGTACAGAAGTAAAAGAAGCGGTAATTACAGTTCCTGCTTACTTCAATGATGCGCAAAGACAAGCTACCAAAGAAGCTGGAGAAATTGCTGGTTTAAATGTGCGTAGAATTATCAATGAACCAACTGCTGCAGCCTTGGCATATGGATTAGACAAAATCAACAAGGACATGAAGATTGTTGTATTTGACTGTGGTGGTGGAACACATGACGTTTCTGTATTGGAATTGGGTGATGGCGTATTTGAAGTGAAATCTACAGATGGTGATACCCATTTAGGTGGAGATGATTTTGACCAAAAAATCATTGATTGGTTAGCAGACGAATTCAAGGCTGAAGAAGGTATGGACTTACGAACTGATGCAATGGCTTTACAACGTTTAAAAGAGGCGGCAGAAAAAGCAAAAATAGAATTGTCAAGTTCAGCTCAAACTGAAATAAATTTACCTTATGTTACTGCCACACAAAGTGGACCTAAGCATTTGGTTAAAACTTTGACCAAAGCAAAATTTGAACAATTGGTTGATGATTTAATCAAAAGAACTATCGCTCCATGTCAATCAGCTTTAAAAAATGCAGGATTAAGCACCAAAGATATTGATGAAGTAATTTTAGTTGGTGGATCTACTCGTATACCTGCCATTCAAAAAGCCGTAGAAGATTTCTTTGGTAAAGCTCCATCAAAAGGTGTGAACCCCGATGAGGTAGTTGCTTTAGGTGCTGCTATTCAAGGTGGTGTTTTAACCGGTGAAGTGAAAGATGTTTTGTTATTAGATGTAACTCCTTTGAGTTTGGGTATTGAAACAATGGGTGGTGTAATGACTCGCTTGATTGAATCTAATACAACTATTCCAACAAAACGTAGCGAGGTATTTAGTACGGCTTCTGATAGTCAACCTTCAGTTGAAATCCATGTATTACAGGGTGAAAGACCGATGGCCAATCAAAACAGATCAATTGGTAGATTTCATTTGAGTGATATTCCACCTGCACCAAGAGGTGTTCCTCAAATTGAAGTTACTTTTGA
>CANHRW010000170.1 GCA_947462865.1 Bacteroidota bacterium
GATACAGATGTTGGTACTTGAGCAGCATTCAACTCTGATGAACTTGCTACAATGGATGCTGTGATAGTTCCTGCATTTCTGAAGGCACTATTCATGTTAATGTAAAATACACCAGTAGCATACTCCCATGTGGTGGTAGCTCCGGTGGCATACAATCTCACATCAAACTCAAATGTAGTGGCTGATGGATAAGATTCGTTCTCTACTCGGCACTCAAAATTCGTTTGAGCCATCAAGTTGAGAGACATCATTAAGCCTATCGCGGCAATGAGGCCTCTTTTGATCATGTTTTTCATATAGTGTAGTTTTTAATTTATAATGTTTTTAAATTTAAGGGTTTATTCAAATTTATTGGTTTTTGGGATTAAAAAAAATAAAATGTGAGTTATTTTAATTCACATTTTAAAAACAATCCATATTTTTAGCAAAAATTCACATTTACATGAATATGTGCAAGTTAACTTTAGGTTAAGTTGCGACATTATTCTAAACTATAGAAAAATTATATACGAATGGGCAAATTTCAAACTCTACTCTCAAACATTCTACTTACAGTGCTATTTTTATTTCAATTGAACTTAAATGCACAGGATTTCATTCCTAAACCAA
Organism: Bacteroidota bacterium; assembly: GCA_947462865.1. Taxonomy (GTDB): domain Bacteria; phylum Bacteroidota; class Bacteroidia; order UKL13-3; family UKL13-3; genus CAISCU01. The sequence continues at coordinate 610 of CANHRW010000170.1, forward strand.
TAATCAATCTTCAATTGGCTGGTTATTTTAAACTAGAGAATCATCTCTATCTAAATAATCACTGTAAAGGAAAAGACTTTGGAACTGTTGTAACAAACTTTATAGAAAATTTTGAGCATAAAACTGGCTATCAAATTCAAAAAAAACATTTTGGATCAGCAACAATTGAAATTCATTTTGATCAAACCATCGTTAACAAAGAAGGTTATCGCATTCAAATAGATACCAATCAAATTAAGTTATCTGTTTCTCATGTTAGTGGCTTGTTTTATGCTTTTCAAACAATCTACCAATTGTTACCAGCAGTTCGAAACAATGCAGAAATAAAAATACCATGTATGCAAATTCAAGACCAACCAGCGTTTACGTGGAGAGGAATGCATTTAGATGTAAGCAGGCATTATTTTTCAATTGAAACCATCAAACAATATTTAGACCTAATGGCAATGTATAAAATGAATAAGTTTCATTGGCATTTAGTGGATGATCAGGGATGGAGAATAGAGATAAAAAAGTTTCCAAAATTGACACAAATTGGTGCTTGGAGAGTAAACAAAAATGATTATTGGTGGAATGACCGCCCTCAAGCAAGTGCTAATGAAGAAGCCAATTATGGTGGGTTTTATACACAAAATCAAATCAGAGAAGTTCTAGCCTATGCTGCATCAAAACAAATTGAAGTAATACCTGAGATAGAGATGCCTGGGCACGTAGCAAGTGCCATTGCCGCTTATGCTGGATTAAGCTGTAAACAAAACAATCAATTTCAAATGACTGGAGGAAATTACACTGACATTTCTTCAAATTATTGTGCTGGAAATGAACAAGTTTTTATTTTTTTAGAAAATGTACTGAATGAGGTATTTGAATTATTCCCATCTCAATATGTTCATATTGGAGGAGATGAAGTTGACAAAACGAGTTGGAAAAATTGTAAGAAATGTCAACTGAGAATGAAAACCGAAAACTTAAAAGATGAAGAAGAATTACAGAGTTACTTCATAAAAAGAATTGGTGCATTTGTTGAAAAAAACAAGAAGAAAATGATTGGATGGGATGAAATTTTGGAAGGTGGCTTAGCCAAAGGAGCTATAGTGATGAGTTGGAGAGGTGAAGTAGGTGGTATTGAAGCTGCAAAAATGAAACACAATGTGATTATGACACCTGGCAGCCCTTGTTATTTTGACCATTACCAAGGAAATGCTACCTACGAACCTAAAGCATTCAATGGATTTAATTCCTTAAAAAGTGTCTACAACTACCGCCCTATTCCTTTAAATTTAGCGGACTCTTTACACCATTATGTATTGGGAGCACAAGGAAATGTGTGGAGCGAATACATTCAAAGTTCAAATCATTTAGCATACATGATATTACCTCGAATGCTTGCACTCTCAGAAGTATTATGGGGCAATGACACTACCAGAAAATGGGATGAATTTTACAACCGTATTCAAAGCCATTTTGAACGTTTCGATCTCATGGGGTTAAATTATGCACCCATCAATACCAAAATAAAATTTGAAACCTTTTACCTAGATTCTGCGCTTTATTTAAACATGAGCAGTGATTATCCGGATGGTCAAATTTATTTTACCAAAGACAATTCCTTGCCCGGTTTACAAAGTGAATTGTATGAAAAGCCCATTCAAATTGACTCATCTGCACAATTTCAGGCTTTATTGTTCAAGAACAAACACCCAATGAGTCCAATGGCTTCCAGCCAAGAGTTTGTTTTACATAAAGCGATTGGTGGAAAAGTTACTTACAATATACCCATTAGTAAACAATACAAAGCAGAAGGTGAAAGTAGTTTAATCAATGGCATTAGAGGCCCGCTCGAGACCAAAAGAAACTGGCAAGGCATTATCAAAGAAAATTTGGATATTACCCTTGAACTTCCTCAAATTACATCTGTTTCTAAATTGGCTTTGGGCTGTTTAAATTACTACAAAGCGTGGGTGTTTTTGCCTGATTCTGTTCATTTTTCAATTTCTACAGATGGCAATCACTTTGAAAGCGTTGGCAATGTAATCAGTAAATATCATTCAGGATCTGATGGCTTATTTACAGCTGATTTTGAATTAAAATTGGCAAAAGTAAAACTGGCAAAATTTATAAAAGTAGAGGCCATTAACAGAAAAGTTTGCCCTACAGGTCATCCAGGAGAAGGTCAAGGTTCATGGATATTTGCTGACGAACTGATTGTTGAATAAATACAATCATTTCTACTTATCATTGAATTTATGAGTATAAAACGTTTTTATTGGTTGTTTGTATTTGTTTTTGGAATGACCAATTTAGGTTTAGCACAATACCCAGCATTGATTCCTTACCCCAATAACCTTGTAACAAAAGCAGGCAGATTTGATTTTCAGCCTTTGACAGTTGTAAGTTATTCAAACATTGAATTTAAAAATGAAGCTAATTATTTGGTTTCAGGTTTATTGGATTTAGCCAATCTCAAAGCCTATACCTGCTACTCACCAAAATTAAAATCAAGGTCAATTGTTTTAAAAAAGAACCTTAAAATTAAACATCCTGAAGCCTATACCTTACAGATTAAAAACAAACTAATTACAATAAATGCTGCTACTTCTAAGGGTGTGTTCTATGGTATTCAATCTCTTTTACAATTACTAGCAAATGCACCTAACAAGCTGTCTGTAAATTGTCTAAGCATTGATAATGACCAACCTCAATTTGCATGGAGAGGCATGCATTTAGATTGCTCGAGACATTTCTTTAAACCCGATTTTATCAAAAAATACATTGACCTACTGGCCTCTTATAAATTCAATTATTTCCATTGGCACTTAACCGATGACCAAGGCTGGAGAATTGAAATTAAAAAATACCCGAAACTCACTCAAATTGGTGCATACAGAGCTGGCAGCATGAAAGGTCATTACACGGATCAACAATTTGATAGCATTCCTTATGGTGGATTTTATACCCAATCAGAAATAAGAGAACTAGTTGCCTATGCTCAAAACAGACATATTGAAATCGTTCCAGAAATAGACATGCCCGGACATGCAAGGGCTGCAATAGCAGCTTATCCAGAACTGTCATGTACAGGCAAGCAAGTTCCAGTTGGCATGAAATGGGGCATTGAAAAAGAGGTCCTCTGCCCTAGCCCATTTACTTTACAATTTATTGATGATATATTCTCAGAATTGACTCAATTGTTTCCATGCACATACATCCATATTGGGGGCGACGAAGTGCTCAAAGATGAATGGGATGCTTCAATGTTTTGCAAGGAACTCATGCAAAAAGAGCAACTAAAAGATGCCATTGAGTTACAAGCTTTTTTTATGAATAAAATTGAAAAAATTGCAAACAAATACCATAAAAAGGCCATTGGTTGGGATGAAATTATGGAGAAAAATAGCCAAACAAATGCTACCATTATGAGCTGGAGAGGCATGGAAGCTGGAATTGAAGCGGCAAAAAACAAACATGCAGTGATCATGACTCCTATTGATTTTTGTTATTTTGACCATTACCAAGGCAATAATGCTACAGAACCGCTCGCCATTGGTGGATTTACACCATTAGAACAAGTTTATGAATTTAATCCTTGCCCAGATTCAATTGCTGAACCCGATAAAAAATACATTTTAGGTGCACAAGGCAATGTTTGGACAGAATACTTACAAACACCCGAAATGGTTGAATACATGGCAGTGCCCAGACTTTGCGCATTATCTGAAGTTTTATGGACAAGACATGCAACTAAAAAACTTGGCTATACCAATTTTAAAAAAAGGCTAATTGCACATCAGCCATTCTTAATTAAAAAACAGATTCATTATTCTCAAACATTCTTGACAAATGAGGCAGATAAAAAATAACCGAAAAGCATTCATTCAAAAAACTGGGTTGGCCCTTATGGCTGGCATTTCGAATCCCCTAACTGGATTTGGTTTTACAGAAAAATCGTTTGAATTAAAAAGTTCAAATAAAGAACAAAAACCCATAGTTATATC
>CANHRW010000171.1 GCA_947462865.1 Bacteroidota bacterium
CTATTTTTAACAGGTTTATTGCTTGTTTTATTTGCTTTGTTTTTCAAAGTTTCTGCTGCTCCATTTCATTTTTGGGCGCCTGATGTTTATGAAGGAGCACCAAGTATCATCACAGCCTTTATGAGTACCCTGGTAAAGGTAGTTGGCTTTGCTGCATTTTATAAGTTTATACATGTATTTGGCTACATAATGCCAATTAAATTTGATTGGCTAATCACATTAGTCGCTATATTGTCATTGGTTACAGGTAACCTTTCAGCGATTGCTCAAGACAATTTTAAACGACTCATGGCCTACTCAGGTATTTCTCATGCAGGTTATTTGCTTATTGGTTTAGTCGGAGCAGCAGCATTTCCTAGCACCGCAATTCTATACTATGGATTAGGCTACGCCCTATCTACCATTGGTGCATTTGCTATTGCAATGGCTGTCTTTAAATCTACAGGTTCAGAATCAATAAGCGCTTTCAATGGGCTAGGAAAAAAGAATCCTTTATTGGCTGCTTGCTTAACAGCAACTATGCTTGGATTGGCAGGTATACCTCCTTTTGCAGGTTTTTTTGGAAAATTCTATATTTTCAGTGAAGCCTTACAAAATGGTCACTTTTACCTGGTTTTGATTGGGATTTTAAGTTCAATGATTGGCATATACTACTACATGAAAGTAGTCATTGCCATGTATGCCAAACCTGCCAATGAAACCAAAATAGAAATTTCGTTGACTAATCAATTGGTGATGTGGTTGTGTTTGGTTTTGGTTTTACTGATTGGAATGATGCCGTCGTTAGTGACCGGTTTGTTTTAATTGAAATACAAGCTACCAAAACAAGCAAATTCATAATAATTTCACATTTACTGGCTTGGTATTTCAATTTAAATGACTTTTTTTGCAACAATTAAAAAATAAAAAATAAAAAAATGAACAAGGTAGCAGCTCCTCAAAAAGAAAGCGCGTTAAAGAGTCAATTCGCTTCTTTCGCTATTCCAATTCTGGTAATTACCGGTATTTTGATTTACAAATTTGTATTGGGTAACTCTTCTAACTTCCAAGGTGGAGACCCTGCAAACCATCCTGTAGAAGAAGGTGTTGGTCATGTTTTGGGATTAATTTACAAAGGTGGTTTTATTGTACCAATCTTACTTTCATTGGTATTGATGAGTTTAACTTTTTCTATTGAAAGATTCTTGACAATTGGGAAAGCCCAAGGAACAGGGAACGCAGAATCATTTGTAAGAAAAGTAAAAGGTCATCTTTCAGCTAACAATGTAGATGCGGCAATTGCTGAGTGCGACAAGCAAAAGGGTTCTGTAGCAAACGTTGTTAGAACTGCTTTAACTAAATACAAAGAAATGGAAGCAACTTCAGGAATGGATAAAGACCAAAAGGTTTTGGCTATTCAAAAGGAATTAGAAGAAGCTACAACACTTGAGTTGCCTATGTTAGAAAAGAACTTGGTTATTATTGCAACTATGGCTTCGGTTTCTACCTTAATTGCCTTATTAGGAACGGTTTTGGGTATGATTCGTGCGTTCTCAGCTTTAGGTACAGGTGGAGCACCAGATTCTGTAGGATTGGCGAATGGTATTTCTGAGGCATTGATTAATACTGCCTTGGGTATTGCTAACTCAGCTGTTGCAATTATCATGTACAATGTGTTCACAACTAAAATTGATAAAATTACCTACACTATTGATGAGGCTGGATTCAGCATTGTTCAGACTTTTGCCGAAAAGCATAAATAAAATTGATACTAAATCGGATTACCAAACACTAATTCAATACTATGCCAAAGGTTAAAGTGCCGCGTAAAAGTACCTCTGTAGATATGACTGCTATGACAGACGTAGCGTTCTTACTACTGACGTTTTTTATGCTTGCAACGCAATTTAAACCGGACGAACCGGTAACTGTCAATGCACCTTCATCAATTGCTGAAGTTCCATTGCCGGATATCGATATCATGACCATTACCATTTCCGGAGATGGTAGGGTGTTCTTTGATTTAGAAGGACAACAATACAAAGAAGAACTCATCAAAAAAATGAGTGCCTTAAAACAAGTTAGTTTCACTCCAGAGGAAATTAAGAGCTTTACTTTGATGTCAAGTTTTGGTGTTCCATTTGGACAACTTAAACAATTACTTGCCTTAAAAACTGATGAAAGAGCTAAAATTCAACAAGCTGGTATCCCCGCCGATTCACTAAACAATGAATTAGCCGATTGGATTTGGCAGTCTCGTTTGGTAAATAACAATGTACGCGTAGCCATTAAAGGTGACCAAGAAACCAATTATCCTATTGTAAAGCAAGTAATTGCAACCTTGCAGGATAAAAAAGTTAACCGATTTAATTTTATAACCAACTTAAATACCGAACCGGTAGAATAAATTAAACTATGGCAGAAATAGACGGCGGTGGCGGTGGCCATAAAAAAGGTGGTAAACCAAAAGGTAAGAAACTCTCTACCCGTGTAGACTTTACACCCATGGTAGATTTAGGATTTTTACTCATTACCTTTTTCATGTTGACTACCTCCATGAATAAACCCAAAACAATGGAAATCAATATGCCCGTAAAGGACAAAGTTGAAGAAGTTGACAAAACAAAAGTAAAAGCATCTCAAGCAATTACCGTTTTACTGACAGAAAACGATAAAATTGTTTATTATTTTATTAATGAAAAAACTGGTGAGCCTGAAACCCCAATCATAACTGATTTCAGTAAAGCTGGTATACGTTCCACCTTATTAACTAAAAACAGAGAATTACTTGCAGCCAAGGGATTCAACAATTTGGATTCAATTCCAATCTACAAAGAAATGTACAGATTGAACCAAATAGACGAAGCTACTATGCGCGCAAATATTTCGGCTATCAAGAACAACAAAGATGCTTTAATTGTCGTTATCAAAGCAGATGATAAGGCCAAATACAAAAACTTGGTTGATATTTTAGATGAAATGTTGATTTGCAATATTGGAAGGTATGCAATTGTTGATATTACTGATATTGAAAAGGAATTGATTCAAACCGCAATGGCTGTTAAATAAAAGATCAAGAAATGGCTAAAGTAAACATTTTCGAAAACAAATGGGTTGATCTCATCTTCCAAGGTAGAAATCAATCATATGGAGCTTATGTGCTTCGCAAAAAAAGCGATGAAAACACCTTGAAGGGAATTGTATTCTCTATCTTGTTGTTTACTACTTGTATCTCTGCTCCAGTTATTATCAATTATATTAAATCAAAAATTCCTAAAGAAAATGAGGTAAAAGTAACTGAGGTAAACACCTTAGAAGAACCACCACCAATTGATAAAAACGAACCACCACCTCCTCCTACTGAACCTCCTCCACCACTTAAAAGTACGGTAAAATTTACTCCTCCAGAAATTAAGCCTGATGAAGAAGTTCCTCAAGACGAGCCACCACCTGCACAAGAGGATATGAAAGACAAAGATGCTGGTGCGGCAACTGTAGAAGGTGATCCAAATGGTGTAGATGCGAGTTTGGTTGAAGGTGATGGTGACGGAGATTCTCCTGAAATCATGACTTTTGCAGAGCAAATGCCTGAATTTCCCGGAGGTGCAGAAGAAATGTACAAATATTTGAGTAAAAATATCCAATACCCACCTTTGGCTAGAGAAAACAGCATTGAAGGAAAAGTAATTTTAACCTTTGTGGTGGGTTCAGATGGTAAAATTTCCCAATTGGAACAAGTTGGTAAAAAACTCAATTGGGGATTAGACGAAGAAGCCTTGCGCGTTGTTAAATCAATGCCACCTTGGACACCCGGTAAACAAAATGGTAAACCTGTATACGTAAAATTTACTTTACCGATCAGATTCCAATTAAACTAATTTGAACAAACCTGGCTTATTTTGCATGTAATTGCTATTGCAATTGCTGTTGAATAAGTCAGGTTTTTTTATTAAAATAAATGAAGCAATATTCAGAAAGGAAAAATAAACTATGATCCGTTATTTGCATGCCATTATGGGTGTACTTTACATTGTTTTGGGAATAATGGTATTTGTTTATCCTATTCTGCCTGAAATGAGTGAAACAACTAGAACTGTTGTTGCCGCAGCTTTGGTTGTTTACGGTATTATTAGACTGTTTCGATTTTATAAATCATGAGGCAACTACTTCTTATAGCTTTGGTATATTTGCTCATCGCATCCTGTAATGACGATAAGCCAAAAGCAATTGACACTCCTACTTCTGGTAATATTACTGTTAGTTGTGATGAAAGCCTCAGACCAATTGCAGAGGCGGAAAAAGATGTTTTTGAGTCGTTGTATCCAAACGCCCACATAAACCTGGTTTTTACGAGCGAACAACATGCCATTGATTTGGTATTGAAAGACAGTGCTCGTATGGCATTTGTGACACGTAAAATGAATGCTGAAGAAGAAAATCAGCTCAAAGAACAAAATATTGCTCGTTCTAGGTCAATAAAAATTGCATACGATGCCATTGCTTTTATCTTGAACCAATCAAACAAGGATACCCTGTTTAAAGTAGACCAAATTAAACA